>NZ_JBHVEG010000001.1:0-146500 GCF_042802395.1 Promicromonospora sp. NPDC057488 | reverse complement strand
GTGCTGGCCCGGCCCGGGTCTCCCGTGCCGGGCCAGCACTGCGAATGGTCCGATCGCCTCGGTGTGTGCCGCTCCGGCAAGGGGGCCGAACACCGAGGCGATCGGCGCTGTCATGGTGACCGCCGGACGCCATGACTCGCACGTCGAGCGTGTCCGCGCAGCGTGGTCGACGACGATGCGCCTCCGAGGCGGGTCAACGGTCGAGCATGGCCCAGAAGGTGCGAAGGGCGGCGGCTCCCGCCGCTGGGTTCTGCAGCATCCACCAGTGCCCAAGGCCGTCCAGCGTGGCGGTGCGCGCGCCCAGCATGCCGGCAACCTCGGTGGACGCGGCTGCGTCGTCGATGTGGTCGGCGGTCGCCTGCAGCACGAGTCCAGGCGTGGGGGTCGGTTTGGTGAGCGCGTCGCCCCAGTCCGCGAATACGTTGGGTACCGCCGAGCGGTACAGGTCGAGGATGCAGGCCCCCATGATCTCGTTCTGCTTCGTCCCCAAGAGTGCGGCGTCGGCCTCGTTCGCGAAGGCGGCGCGAAGCGCGGCTCGGACGCGGCCCGGCGCGCCGCCTGCTCCGCCCACGAAGGCGGACATCCACTGTTCCCCCAGACCGGGCGTCTGCCACACCCGGGCGAGGTCGTGCCATACATAGTCGCGGTGGAAGGCCGCCCCGGTATCCACCGTCCAGCTCCGCACGGGCGCGTCGAATGCAGTTACTGCTCGCAAGACGATGCCAGAGCCCCAGTCGTGGCCGACGACGTCGACCGGGCCGTCGAGCTCGTGCAGTGCGTCCACCAGCCAGGCGGCGTAGTCGTCCTTCGTAGCGGTGAACCCTGCGGGTCGCGGCGGGCCAAATCCTGGTAGGTCGAGCGCTACCGTGGGCATGTCGGGCAGATGCGTGCGCAGCCCGTTCCAGATCACTCCGGCCTCGGGTACGCCGTGCACGAAGACGACAGGCATGCTCCCCCTTTCCTTGAGCTGATCGGATCCGACGGGCAGATCAGGCTGCGGCCACGTCGATCGCCTTCGGCCGGAACTTCGGGGCCAGGATCCGTTGCATGACGCGCTTGCCGGTCGGGTTGCCCAGCAGGGTCTGCATGATCGTCCGGGTCCGCTTGTCCCTGCGGGTCTGCGGGATGAAGGTCACGAGCTCCTGGCGACCGAGCTCCTGGTGGGTGGCGATGAACGGACGAAGTCTCATCTCCCACTCGCGCAGTGCGCGGCCGGGGTTGCCGGGGTTGCGCTGCAGGACGGTGCCGAGCAGGTCGGCACCGGCGATCGCGCTGGAGGCCCCCATGCCTGAGTACAGGGTGACGCACCAGGCGGAGTCACCGACCAGCACGACGCGGTCGGTGTGCCAGCTCGGCATCACGACCTGGTGCACGGAGTCGAACAGGTCGGCCAGCGGCGCTACCTCGTTGTACAGGGCACTCTCGATGTCACCGCGCAGCAGGAGGCGCGGCGCACCGGGTACGTCCCCATACCCCATGCCGGGACGGCGACGCCCATCCCGCTCGACGTCGTAGGTGATCGCTCCGGGACTGGTCCGGTCGCCGATCGTGTCCAGTACCCCGAGGCGCTCCGCGGCCGACGTCCCGGAGCCGAACATCGCCACGAAGTAGCCGGCGCCGCGCCGCTCGGGCGCTCGCTCCACCAGCACGGACTCCCAACCGACGTCGTGCAGGCGCAAGGCCGTCGCCAGACCCCCTATACCCATCCCGACCACCAGCGCGCGTGGCTTGTTCATGCCGACCCCTCTCCTCGAAGTACGAACGACGTGATCTGATTCTTGACCACAGACTCGCCTGCGGTCAAGAACTGCGGACTACGATGGGCGGGGTCGTGAGAGAGGGAGTGGTGATGGCACGTCCGGTGGAGGACCGCGCGGAGGCGATCCTGGCTGCCGCGCGGGAGCTGCTCCTCCGCGGCGGCGGGCAGGACGCGACGGTCGACGCCGTCGCTGCCCGCGCCGGTGTCGGCAAGGGAACCGTCTTCCTCTACTGGCCTACCAAGACGAGGCTTCATGACGCCGTGGTGCGGCTCGAGATCGCCGCGCTCCTGGCGAGTCTCGCCGACGAGCTACGCAGCGGCGTCACGCGCCTGAGTGTGGGGCATGTCGTCCGTCGCGAGATCGCCGCCGTTCTGGAGGTCCCGAGCCTGGCACCCCAGGTGCCGGGCGATCCGGGCTCGCCCGTTGATTCGGACGAGTTCCCCGGTCTCGCGCTGCACCGGATCATCTCGATCATGCAGGCGCACGGCCTGGTCCGGGGCGTGCCGACGGCCGAGATCGTCTCCGCGTTTAAGATCGTGATGGCCGGTTCGGTGATCGTCGGGCTCAAGGGCCCGGAAATGCGCGAGGTTCTCCTGAACGCTGCTGAACACCTGGTCAATGCCACCTACGACCGAGCTGACGCCGATCCAGCCGACATCGCCGCCGCCATGCCAGAGGTGCTCGATGCCTTGGAGGACGCCATCGACCAGCTCGTCGAGGTCGCAGCCCCGGACCGGCCTACTTCGGCGGTCCTGCGTCCTCGGGAACGGCCCGCGACGACTGGCGTCTGATCGGCTCGTGGTGTTGTCCCCGCGGTGCCGCGGGGTGGGGCCGATCTCACATCCCGTGGAGGGCGCGGCCCTCCCAAGCGCGCCGCTCGAGGCCGGCAGCGTCGGCGACCACCTCGGACCTGCTATCGAAGACCATGGTGGTCCGATCATCGGTGGTGTAGGGCGCCCAACCCGGGTCGCCGGTCTGCGCGAACCGAACCCATGCGGCGTGCATGGCGGTGGCCAGCTCGACTGGTGGATGCGACCCGAGCAGCTCGTGCCCGGCATCGCCTGCAGCGGCCACACGCTCGAGGTCGTCTCGGACAAAGGGGAGGTCGATGCCGTGCGACGCACCGCGCAGCGGAGGGCGGGTCTCGGCCTGCCAGCGGAACTCGTAGACCCAGGTCGGCGCGGTGCGCGCAGTGGCGTAGCGGAGCGTGGGCATCCGGAATCCCCAGTCGGTCCAGGCGGCCTCGGCAACCGCGGAAGGGTTCGTGATGTGGCGTGGTCCGCTGCGGTAGGCGTTGCGCAGGGCGCGGTCGATCCCGATCCCCGACCGCAGGCCGCGGCGGACGAAGGGTGCCAGCCAAGGGCTGCTGCCGATCATGGTCAGGATCTCGACGGCCTCATTGCGCACGGTGCCGGTCAGAACCGGAAGATTCGCCTGTACTGATCCGATCTTGGCCAGCCGCCAGGCTGACGATGGAAGGGACTCCGTCTCGTGGACCCCTCGAAACGGGCTGAGCAACAGTGCTCGACGATCGCCCGTCAGGATGCCCGCACCGAAGCGCGCCAGTGTTGCCTGTGTCGCGGCTACCGTCCGGGGAATCGATATGTCGCGCAGGCCCTCAACGGTCGGTGCGACGCGCAGTCGGCGCGCGACCTGTCTCGTGATCCGCAGGGCCTCGTCCGCGTCGACGGTCGATGCGGGGTGTCCGCTCTGTGCGATGGCGCGGCTGAACAACCCACGTGAGGCGGGCATCGCCAGGTGGTCGAACACGCTGACCGCTCCACCGGACTGGCCGAAGATGGTCACCCGGCCGGGATCGCCGCCAAAGGCCGTGATGTTGCGCTGTACCCATTCCAGGGCGGCACTCTGATCGCGCAGGCCGAGGTTGTCCGTGCCGTCGCCGAGGTAGAGGAAGCCGTCGATTCCGAGCCGGTAGTTGATGCCAACGTGCACGATGCCGTGTCGCGCGAAGTTTTGCCCGGAGTATCCCGGAGCTGAGCCGGCACCGGAGAAGAATCCGCCGCCGTGGATGTGGACCAGTACCGGGAGGCCGACAGTCGAGGGGTCTGGTGTGCAGACCTCAAGAGTGAGGCAGTCCTCGCCGACACCAGGCGGGCCGTAGACGGTGCCGAGAAGGCCTTGACCTGCCGGTTGAGGCGCTGCGGGGCCGGGCCTGGTTCCGTCGCGGACCCCGTCCCACGGCTCGGGTGGAACCGGTGGGCGGAACCGATTGCGACCGAACGGCGGTGCCGCGTACGGGATGTTCCGGAAGAGGTACAGGCCGTCGCGAGTGATGCCCTGGACTGTGCCGAACTCTGTGCGAACGAGACTCGTTGACGTAGTCATGGCACGCAAAGTAGCCAGTGGCAACAATGTTGTCAATGGCGACATTGATATCGTGGTTCTGTGCCAGACGCGATCGACGAACGTCCGTATCACCACGGGAACCTGCGGGCTGCCCTGCTTGAAGGGGCGGAGCGGAGCCTTCGAGAGAACGGTGTGGACCAACTGTCGCTGCGCGACCTGACCCGGGCGATCGGAGTGAGTCACGCCGCGCCGCGCCGATACTTCGCGGACCGTCAGGCCCTCCTGGACTCGCTCGCCGAGGAAGGGTTCACCCGCCTGGACACCGCGCTCCGGGGGGCACTGGCGGCCGCGGACGAAGGCTTCGCGGCACGGCTGCGGGCCATCGGGACCGAGTACACCCGCTTCGCCACCGAGAACCCCGCCCTCTTGGAGCTGATGTACTCCAGCAAGCACCGGCCGGGCGCGACTCGCCTTGCGGCCGCGGCCGACGCGCCATTCCGGCTCATGTACGACGTGATGGCACAAGGGCAGGAAGAAGGTGCGCTCGAGCCTGGTGACCACGAGCGGGTCGGGATCGTTCTGTTCGCGACCCTGCAGGGCGTTGCGGCGCTCCACAACGGCAACATCGTTCGGCCGGAACTGCTCGACGGGCTCGTCGAGTCGGCGATCGAGCACTTCCTGCGCGGGGCTCGCCCGCGCCCGTAGGCCCAGTGCCACGGACGCGGGCCTCGGGGCGCTATCCCTGGACCCTGACGCCGGTGAGTTCCTCCGAGATCTGCCAGACCCTGCGTGCCTCCTCTGTGCTGCGCAGCCGCCCGTACATTGCTTGCTCGGCCGGAGGGCCCCCGAGATGCCCGGGCCAGCTGGGTCCGTACAGGGCACCCGGCTTGGCAGTCGGGTCCGTCGCCGCCATGAGCGCCGGCAGCGGGGCGGTCTCCACCGTGCCGAACAGGATGCCGCGGGCTGACAGCGTCCTGATCAGCCGGAGACGCGGTGTCGGCCTGGTGCGACCGACCTCGGGACGAGGAGCCAGCAGGCTGGTCGGGGCCACCCCAGGGTGAGAGAGGTTGCTGGTGATCCCCCAGCCCTGGGCTCGGCTGCGACGCTCCAGCTCGAGGCCGAACAGCCCGACTGCGATCTTGGACTGCGAGTAGGCACGGTCGCCGTTGTACGAGCGCTCCCAGTTCAGGTCGTCCCAATTGATGGAGTGCTGGTTCGCAGCGATGCTCACCTGCGAGGTCACGTGTGCCCGGCCTGCACGAAGCAACGGGAGCAGGTGTCCGACGAGGGCGAAGTGGCCCAGGTGGTTGGTGCCGAGCTGCAGCTCGAACCCGTCGGTGGTGGTCTGCCGGTCCGGCGGAGTCATGACACCGGCGTTGTTGATCAGGTAGTGGATCGGCTTGCCCTCCCTGAGCAGGGTCTCACCGAGCGCTCCAACCGAGTCGAGCGAGGACAGGTCCAGGCTGTGCAGCGTGACATGCGCGTCGGGGACCTCTTCCACGATCGTGGTGGCGGCGGCTTCCCCCTTGCGGGGGTTGCGCACGGGCATGACGACGTCCGCTCCGGCGGCAGCGAGCCTGGAGGCCATGACCAGGCCCATGCCGTCACTGGCGCCGGTGACGAGCGCGCGCTTTCCGTGCAGGTCGGGGATGGTGATGTCGATGATTCGGCGTGGCATGGTCACTCTCTCTCGTGTCCTCGAAGCGGCGTCCAGTTGTGGGCCCTATGCGGGTGCGCCGCCGCTTACGAGCAGGTGTTGGCCGCTGATCCAGTGGGCAAGGGGACCGGCGAAGTACTCGGCGGCGTCGGCGACGTCGTCGGGCGTTCCGAAGCGGCCTTCCAGGGGGCGCATGGCCGAGAACATGGCGCGCATCGGGTGGTCCTCGGGGAGCTGGGTAAAGACGCCAGCGCCCTCGATCGCCGTCGGGATGATGGAGTTGACCGTGACGCCCCGCTTGCCGACCTCCTGCGCGAGGACCTCGACGGTGTACCGGGCGGCCATCTTGCTGGAGCCATACAAGCCCACGCCGGGGTTGGCCAGGGCCGTGGTACTCGAGCCGACATTGATGATCCTGCCGTGGTCGGCGACGTACCTGGCGGCCTTCTGCAGCGTGAAGAACGTCGCCTTGGCGTTGATGGCGAAGAGCCGGTCGAACTGCTCCTCGGTCACCTCGCTGATCGGCTGGTCGACGATCTCGACGCCAGCATTCGCGACCACGATGTCCAGCTGACCGAACGCCTCGATGGACTTCTGAAACAGGTTCTCCAACGCGTCCAGGTCGACCACGTCCGCATGGATCGCTATGGCCCGCGCGCCCACGGCCTCGATATCGGCGACCGTCTTGAGCGCGGCTTCCTCGCTGCGCGCATAGTTGACCACGACGCCGGCGCCGCACTGCGCGTACCGCAGGGCGATCGCGCGCCCGATGCCGCGCGCCGAACCTGTCACCAGCGCTACCTTGCCCGACAGATCAGTCATCTTCCGCTCCCTCGTCTATGGACGGCCGATGCCTCATGACCGCATCCGTGTCCGATAGCATAATCAGACAGGTGTCGGATTTCTCGTCAGAGCCTGTTCAGAACCTCTTGGAGGGCAGATGGAGACACCACACCGCAGGCGCGGCCCGGGCCGCCCGGCCGCCGACGAAGGGGTGCCGCAGCTGGAACAGGTGCTCGCGCGAGCCCTCGAAGCGTTCGCCGAGCACGGCTACGAAGCGGTGTCACTGCGTCAGCTCAGCGCCCACCTGGGCATGGGGCACACATTCATCTCGGACCGCTACGGATCCAAGGAAGCTTTCTGGAAAGTCGTCGTGGAGCACGCCTTCGACCAGGTACGCCCGGAGATCGCCACAGCGCTCGCCGACGACGGCCGCGACGAGCTCGAACGCATGGTCGCCGCCGTGCGGGCCCTGCACCGCGCACTGTCACAGTCCGCGGACTTCGCACGTCTCGTGGACCAGGAGGCGCGCGTGGAGTCACCGCGGCTGGCCCACCTCTACGAGCTGATGGCGCCGTGGCTCGACGGGATCAAGCCTCTCTTCACGCGGCTGGTCGAGCGAGGGGTGCTCCGACCGATGCCCTGGTACCTGTTCCACTTCCTGATCACGGCGCCGTCCAGCCTCTACAGCCAGCCGCCTCTGGCCCGGCGGGTGGGGCGGCCGGACGGCGCAGACGATCACGACCTGATGACCGACCTGGTGCTCGACGGCCTGCTCAGCGAGGGAGGGTCTCACGGGTGAAGTCGGCTCTCCCGTCGGGCGCGATCGGGCTCGGACCAGCGCGACGAGATCACACCTACTGACTGGTCGAGCCGATCAGGACCGCGTAGGCGCACTTTTCTCCTCCTGGGTTTGCTGCCAATGAGGCCGCAAAGTCCGAGTATCTTGGAACCGCTGCGCCAGGTGCGAGCACGCACGGATGCGCATCCCTGAAAGGTGTAGCAGGTGTGGGCGGTACCTAACGCCAAGGGGGCCCTCTTGGCAACTGGAGGAGAAACCTGACGTGGTTCCCGAGTCAGCATTACTGCCAGGCCGGTCACTGCTCGATCCGCGTGTCCTGGATCCAGGAGACGAGATCGTTGGGCGGGCGGGGCTCACGGACAACGACATCGACCAGGTGGTACATGTCCTGGAAGGGTTGAAGAGATGGCGTGAGGCGGAGCACAGGCTCACCGATGACTTGCGCGAGCGACTTCAGGTCGGTGGAGCGGACATGCAGATGCTGCGGTTCGCCGCCGCCGCGGAGAGCCGCGCGGAGGTCGTCACGCCACGTGCGCTTTCCGATCACCTCGGTCTTTCCTCAGCGGCGATCACGAAGATGCTGAACAGGCTTGCCCGGGCCGGGCATGTACGCCGGCTTCCTCACCCTATGGATCGTCGAAGCATCATGGTTCAAATTACGGGAGAGGCGCAGCTCCTGGTTCGGCAAGCGATGGACCAGGAGAAGGCCCTCGAGCGCCAAGCGATCGGCCGTTTGAATACGCACGATCTGGGCGTCGTCATCCGCTTCTTGAACGAACTCTCGGCGACAGGCTCCTGATCTGACGCAGCCTTGATGGTCGATTGCAGCGACTGCACCAGCACCGATGTGCTGGACACGCAGCACACGGGGCGGCACAAGCTCTGCGTTGTCCCGGAACGGATGATGCGAGCCGGCGTGGAATGCGCTCCGCTGTTGATGGTGATCAAGCTCGGCCGCTCGCTGTGTCACTGCGGTGGGAGTCGTCGTCCGGTCGAACTGGGCGGCTTCCGAACCGACATCCTTGGCGAGTCGTCGCTCCGGCCAGCAGCAAACCCCAGCGCTGCTTACGACGGAGCCCCCGCACGCCTCGCTCACGTGGGCGGAGGCGAACAGCACCCAGCTCGGAGATCCAGTCAATGGCTCCGCGCTCATCTACCGAGGGTTCTCGGCGCAGACTTCCGCTGAACTGGCACCTCGGCCAAGATGCCCTGGACCGCCGCGTGGCGATGGCCGAGCGCATCGAACCCGAGAACGCCCCCAGGCGCATTGCCCCAGCCGCGACGCCAACGCCGCCCACTTCGGTCGCGCCGGTCGCCATCCGCGTTCATCAGACCGCCTTGCAGGTTCCCCGTCGGTGACGGGGCCAGGACCAGTGATCCACCGCGTCTTCTGGCTCAGAAAGGCGTGCCCTGTGTTGAGCTGATAGCACCAGTCAGCTCAACACAGGGCACGTCCAAGGGTCAGCCGGTGTAGACGCGTACGTTGGCTTCCCTCTCCACCTCGACAACTCCTTGGAAGATGGCTCGATGGCACTGGTCGTCTTCGATGGGCGTGCCCCAGACCCCGGTGTGGATACCCCGCGCCCGGTGGTTGGAGTAGACGGCGCCGCCGCTGTCCCCGGGGTCGTGGCAGTAGTGGGCACGGGCCCAGCCGCCCGTGCCACCAAGATTGAGTTCGACGACGTCTCCGCACGACGTGCCCGTGCTTTTTCCGGACAGGCAGACCCTTGTTCCTTCGGGGCTCGTGGCCGTCGCGGTGATCGTGTACGACTCGTCCGGAACGGTATCGGCGGAGTCATAGACCCTGACCCAGTTGCGGGGCGCCCAGCCACTGACGTTGTTGATCGTCACGATGCCCCAGTCGTCGTTGTTGCTGTCGTTCCGGCTGTGCATATGTCCGACCCGGTGGTACATGCTGGTCTTCAGCTGATAGACGTCGAAGACATGGTCGACGTAGCCGCAGTGGCCGGCGGTCATCATGTACCAGTTGCCGTCGCTGACGCTGCGGGCGTTGAACGCAGTTGAGCAGTCACCAATATCGGTGTTCACCGTGTGGAAGTTGATCCCACCGCGCAGGGGCGCGTCGCACGTGCGCGGGCTGAGCATGCAGGCTTCGTCGTGGACCGTGGTCGCGTCGATGCTTGAGTCCACGGCCAAGCGCGAACCGAGTGATTCTCGAAGGGAATCGACGACCGTTGCAGCCGAACGGGCCGCTAACACCGTGTCTGGCACATAGAGAACATTGCGGTTCTCCGAAGGCTTCGTCGCAATGCCGGCGACCTGACCGGCGTGGCCTGACAAGTAGCTGATCTCCTTGGCCGCGACCTCGAGCTCCAGCAAGTCCTTGGTGAGCTGCGCCCAGGTGTTCTCGACCGGGACGATGCTCGTGACGTTGCTGATCCCGGCGGCGTCGACTGCATCTCGTGTCTCCGACGTCGAGCCGACCACACCGATCTTCACCCGTCCGCCGTCGGCCTGGTCGAACCAGAGACCACCGAAGTGCTCCGCGTCCTCGACCGCGAGCCTGTCATGGAGCTCGATCGCAGCTTCCTGCCAACCGATGCGCGCCTGGGCCTCTTCGACCGAGATGTCGTACTCAGCGGCCAACGACGTCACGGCAGGATCGGTCGGGTCGGCGAGGTAGCCGGCCGGAGTCCTAGGGTCCGATGGCGCACTTGACGCAGCGCTCGGGCCGGCGAGGGTCATCGCCAGGGTCGTAGCCACAGCAGACATGACGATGGCGATCTCTTTGGTGCGCATACCTGCTCCTCGACATCATGGACGGGCAGTGCCTGCGTACTCGTGGAGGTTCTCATGAGTGCGTCATCCACGTACTCGGCAACGCTATGGGGCCTGGCTTGTCAGGTGATGAACAGCGAGTGAAATCCTCGGTGGTCCTGGCCAGGACATCGTGCGAGTCCGGTAGGCGATCGAGGCAACTGCCACGGAACAATTACGGCACCATCCACCTCAAACACGGGGGAGAGGGAGCGCTCCTGCCACCCCGGGGAGTGCTCGCTCTGCCTCGTTGCGGTAGCACCACGTCAGCGGGAGGAACCAACGATGAACCTTCGTGTCGCGGCGCCAGGGGCGAACGCCAGCTGGGGCCACGCGACCGGCGTCGGAGCGTGCCTCGCCGCGCCAGGCCTTGGCGAGCGTTAACGCCCTAGGTGGTCATTCGGGACCGGTCCCTCACCGGTCGATGTTGGATCACCGCATGAGCAGATCAGTCTCCCTGGGTGGAGGTCGTCGTGGGCGCGCCAGCTCTTGGATCTCCGTCGTCGTAGTGGTACTCACTCTGGCGTCTGCATGCTCTGAGCCTGCGGCGCCTGACCGCCCGGGTGAGCCCACTATGGACGGGACGACGGCAGGTGCGACTACATCAGCGCCGAGCGCGTCAGCCGAGGTCTCCACCCCGTCTCTGACGCCGATCGAGACCGGCGAGCTGCAGCAAGATGTAGCGGCTCTGTCTGGTGCATGCTCGATCATCTCCAGCACAATTGCGATGGAGACACCAGATCCTCAGGTGCTCACCGAAGACAACCGGCCGGAGTTTGCTGCACTTGCCCAACAACTCGATGATCTGCTGCAGGAGAGCGCGGCCATCGTCGACACGTACGCTGATCTCGCGGGCTCACGTGAGGCGCGGCGATTCTTCCGGGAGTTTGCTGCTGCCTCCCGGGATGCTGGCGACAGGTGGCGAGTTGCCGCCGAGGCTGCACTGGACGATGCGACGTCGCTCGAAAGCGTCAGGTCCCTCAACATGATTGCGGAGGGCGCTGCCGGGGCGACGTGGACAGAGCCTCTGTCGCTCAAGCCGAGCAGGTTTCGCGATGTCTATGAGGCGACGCCCGAATGCCCGCCACTTCTATGACTTGGGCGAGTCATCTTTTCGCACTTCATTGCCCTCGACGGCGCCACGGAGGCTTGAAAGTTGCCTGAGCTGCTTGCGCCTTTTTCACCCAATAACTGCAGGCGCACGAGGGAGACACTGACCCTGCCCCGCACGGCCGGAAGTTCCCATCGATGGGGATCTTGGTGCCGTAGCCGGGCGGTGCGTGCGCCTTCGCCGGGGTAGTGCGCATCTGCTCGAAGAGCACGTCGTGCGGCGCGACGCCCAACCGCCCGCGGCACTTGGTGAGCTGGGCCACGCCAGCGCCCCGGTGGCATAGGCGAACCCTGTCGTGCCCAAAGATCGATGGTCGCTGGGCCGCGGCGGTCACGGACCGGTATCCATGAGAACTTGGTCGACGCCACGAATATTGGTGTGGCGTTCCGATCCGAGCTGGCGCTTGGGCTGATGTTGTACCGGTCACGCCAGTGTGGACCCGTGGCACTGCTGCTCGGTGCCGGTGTCGTAGGTTCCCTGCTCTGCATCGCGTTGCTCAGCCGCGCGACCGTGCCGTCTCCCAAAGTGGAGACGGTCCGTGGAAAATCGGTACAGCTGTGGCCCCACTGCCCGCCGCCACACGGTGTCAATCGATGCTCCTCACGGCGACCCCGAGCGATGCCGTCCAGCAAATGCAGAGCGCGTTCACGGCGCTGGGCGAAGGGCAGCTATCTCGCGCCGGAATTCTTGGGCCTCTTTGGTGAGGTCGTTCGCGTCGAGGGCGTTGGCGACAGCGATCAGAACGGTCGTGAGGGCTTGTGCGAAGGGGCGAAGGTGCTCTGGTCTGGTCACCTGGGTGCGCCACGCGAGCAGTTGTGATGCTTCGCGGGCCAAGGGCAGGGAGTCCAGCGGGTGTTGCACGGTCAGTTGTAGGGAGACCAGCCCCGCGAGAGATTCAGCGAGCGCCATCCAGGTGCGGCGTCCGGGGCGGGTGGTAGCCAGGTCGCGGTGGATCGCGATGGCCTCGTGGTAGCAGGCCGCTGCGTGCGATGTGTGGCCGGCGTCGCGGTAGGCGGTTGCGAGCTGACGTAGGGACCGCGCCAGGCCCGGGTTGTGGTTGCCAGGGGAGGCCTGGGCCACCTCGCGCAGGATCTGAACGGCTTGCAGGTTCGGCTCGATGGCTTCCTGGGGTCGTGTGGCGTTGACCAGACAGGAACTCAGGTCTGTGAGGGCGCGGGCCAGGAACACGAGGTCGCTGTCGGGGTTGTCACGGGCCAGGACCTGCCGGATCGCCACGGCCTTGCGAATCGAGGGCAGGGCCTGTTCTGCGTGGCCGAGCATGTTCTGTGCGATGGCGAGGTTCATCAGTGCGCGGGCCAGGTGGGGGTTGGTCTGCTCTGGTTCGCTGTGTGCCAGGCGTTCGTTGATCTCGACCGACTGGCGCAGGGGGCCGATGGCCTGGTCGGGTAGTCCGGCTTCGTGGTAGCGGGCGCCGAGGTCGCACAGGATGCGGGCCCGTTGGGGCAGGCGGTTGAGGCGGTCGGTGCGCGGTAGGCGCAGCTCGATCTGTACGCCTTGTTGTGTGGCGGACAGGGCGTGGTGCGGTTCCCCGAGCTCGGACAGTATGACCCCGAGGTAGCGCAGGGACGCGCCGAGGAGCGGTGTGTTCTCTCCGGGTTCGGCTGCGGCCAGAGCCTGGCGCAGGCTGATCGCCTCGCGCAGCGGGCCGAGCGCTTCGGAAGCGCGGCCCAGTCGGAAGCGGCGCTGTGCGATCTCGTGCAGTACCCAGGACCGCCGGGCGGAGTCCGACGGGGCGGTAAGTGCCAGGATCCGTTCGAGTAGGTCCAGGTTTGGTCGGGTCAGCACCTCGGACGGATAGGGGATGACCGCTGAGACCGACCGCAGCAGCTCGGCATCATCCGGTAGGCCGCCGATTGCGCGGTCCAGAAGTGCCAGGGCGCGAGTCCGTACGTCGTGGTCGGAGAAGTGGTCGGCCACCGCTCGGGCCAATACGGCGATGGCGTTGCGGGCTTCACGTTCGGCGAGGCGGTCCAAGAGGACTGCGGCCAGTGGCGTTGAGGCGGACAGTTCGTTGACCAGGTGCAGTTCTGCCATGCGATCCGGCTGCAAGGTCCCGATCCACTGCTGGTTGCTCCTGGGTGGGTACAGGTCGCGTAGCCAGGCCAGCACCTTCGGTGTGGCCACCCGTCGGTCCACCCGAGCCAGCACATCGCGTGCCTCCGCCTGGTCGGCCGGAGAGGTGAGGTAGATGGCCGCAACCGCTTGTCCCAGCAGTTCGGTCGTCAGCCCGTCCGGGCCGTCCAGCAGGCCGACGTGCGCGGCAGTGCCGATCCAGTGCCGTTGTTCGTGACCCAGCAGCTCGGCGAAGACGTCGGTCACCTCCACGTCCAGCGGTTCATGGCGTAGAGCGCGCAGGACGGTGACGAGGCTGACCGCGTGCAGGTCCAGGACCCTGCCACCAGACGGCCCTGTCAGGTGCACCGGCGGAGTCGGGATGCCCACATGCTGTGCGAAGGCCGCGGCAGCGGTGTCCAGGATTTCCTGGTCGCTGGCGCCGGCGTCGATCCGGTACGCAAGCTCCAGCCCGTCATAGGCGCCCTGGACCATCGCCCGGATCCTGGGGCTGCCCACCGACAGTCGTTTCCACCACTCTCCGGCACTGCGTGCGATCAGCAGGACGCGAACTCCTGTGGGTTCGGCGGCGACCTGTCGGACGAGGTGGTCGATCTCGTGACGTGTGTCGGCGTAGTCGACGACCAGCAGAACGGGCCCGTCGGTGGTGCCACGTACCCTGGCCAGAATCGTGGCCTCCTGCTCGTCGCCCACCGCGACGCACCGCCACCCCAACTGACTCATGAGCGCGCGCAGCTCCTCACCCAGCCGGCTCTTGCCCACGCCGCCGGGACCGGTGATCAGCCGCAGCGGGGAACCGTCTGCCTCGCACCACCCGACCAGCGCTGCCAGCTCCACCGACCGCCCCTGGAACGGGACGACCTGATGGTCCGGTGCGAGCAGTGACGAGGGCCCGTTCGTGTCAACTGGCTGAACCGACGACTCGACCACCGCGCGCCGCTCGACCCGTGTGCGCTCCCGGTCGGCCCACCACCGCGCCACGAACGGTAGCGCTGGCGAAGCACACGCGGCCACGAACCCCAGAACCAACCAGGGCGTGCTGCCCTCCACGAGCGCGAACAACCCCGCGCCCGTCGCGACCAACCCACCAGCGACCAGCCACCACCACGGCCGCATCCGCACCCCAACCATGCACAATAACTACGCGAACCGGACATCGAATGCAACGGTAATTGACAAATATGCGCAAATTGCCCAGGGGTGATTGATGAATGCGCATATATGTCGACTCATGGCATCTGCCCTACTCGAGCGTGCCCTGCCAGCAGAGCTACCCGTGCAGCAGCTCCCAAAGTCTTGCCGTTAACCCCAGATCCGAGGCTGGAGACCGCGCCGGGCCATACCCGTTCCCTCCGAAGCCGGACGACTGCCACGCCACGATGCTGCACGGCACGTACAAGCCACGTGCAAGTCGCCTGCAATCGCACACGCCTACGGTGCGTATCGGCTCACCCGCTCGACGCGGGCAATCCACGGGCCTTCACCGAAGGAAAGGACCTGGCACTCTCATGAAGAACACGAACTGGCGACACTACGCCCTTGCCCTGGCCGTATCAGGCGCCCTGATCGGGAGCGCTTCCCCCGCTCTCGCGACAGTCTTCTCCGACACGACCGGATCTCGCGTCGAGGGGCACAGCAGCGGCAACGTCGTCGTCTCAGACACGCAGTGCGACGGCGACCCGGCGTACGCCCGGTTCATCGAGAACGGCGAGTCGGACGAGCAGCGCTACACCAACAGCAACGGCTGCGGCACCACCTACACCCGCGACTTCGGTGGAGCCATCACGAGCGTCAAGGCCTGCCGTGACCGCGAGCTCCAGGTGGACAACTGCGGTGGCTGGAACGAGTGGACCAGCTAACTAGCCGCGACCGTGGCCCCGCTCCTGTCGGGCAGGAGCGGGGCCACGCCGGACGTGAGACAAGGAGTCTATGAGCGTGCACGATCCTCTCCGAGGTGCCAGGGGTGGCTACCCGCGTACTTGGCTCGTCAGTCTCGCCCTGGTGAGCCTGCTGCTGATGCTGGCGCTCGCTGCGGTTGTCGCCACCGTGGCGGTCGAGTCGGCCCGGGCCACCCGCATGGCCGAAGGCGGTTTCGTACCGGTCGTCGAGTCGACACCCGCGGGGGAGGCGACTGTCGTCAAGATGACGATCGACCATCTGCGCGGCGGTCGGCAGTACTCCGTGGTGTTCCTCTCACCGGGTGGTCCCGACGCTCCGCTGCCACCTGGGGTCGACGAGTGGCCCCGACCAGGTACCGCACTTGTCTCGCCCGAACTGCTCCGGGAAGGGGCTGAGCAGGGCGTGTCCGAACGCTACGGTGACGTCGTCGGGACGATCGGTGAGCCTGGTCTCGCCGACGCGTCCGAGCTGCTCGTCTACGTCCGGCCCGCACACGACCTGACCACCGCGCGCGAGGCGGACGAGGCAGTGGTGTCGGAATTTGGCGGCTCGAGACCACCGGTGCCCTTTCAGAACGTTCACTGGTTGCTGGCGAACCAGGACGCTCCCGGAGCCCTGGTGTGGCTGGTCGCGCTCTGCCTTGTCGGCCCGTCACTGTGGTTCGTGCTGGTGGCAACCCGACCTGTTCTGGGCCGGCCCCGTAGGCAGATCGCAGGGCGGGACGACACCTCGCACCATCCTCGGAACGTGGTCGGTGCGACCTGGCGGCCGGTCTCGCTCGGGGTGGCCGCCGCGGCCGTCGTCGTCGGATGGTTCGCTGCCAGCGACCGGCGCCTGCCGGTCGTGGACTACGTTGTCGGCGCGTCCGACCTGCGGGACCAATGGTGGGCGTTCGCGCTCTGCGCGATCGTGGCTTCTGCCGTCGTGCTCTGCGCGGGTATGCGACACGCCAACTGCGCCTTCCCGCTGTTCGCCCGGGCACTCCGCGGGATCGCCAGGCGCACGCACCGAACGGCAGCGGCCCTGTTCCCGTGGTTCGTGCTGCTCGCTGTCGGAGGACCTCACCTGTTCTCCGACGGGCATCCCGCACACCTCTTGACCGGATACGCGGGACTGACCGGCACAGTCGTGACCATGCCGGCCGCGATCGCGGCCACCGCCGCACGGATCGGGCGGTGGCTGGCCCGACGGCGTCGGCCAAGTACCAGCGCCGTGGGCGTCCGGATCGTGGCCCGGTCTGCGGCGGTCGCGCGGCAGGTCTCCGTGGTGAGCATCTACGTCATCGTCGTCCTGTTCACCCTGGGTATGCAGAGCAATCTGGCCGCCGGCGCCGTGGAGGCCGATCCGTTTCTTGACGAGTACGGCTACTCGATGGTCGAGGTGCATCCGCGTGGCGAGGTGTCGGCCGGTGACGTGTCGGACTTCATAGCCGCCCTGCCCGAAGACATCCACCTGGTTGCCTATGGGCAGACGGAAGGAAATGCGGTCGATCAACAGACCGAGCTAACCGGCATCTGCCCGGCCCTGGAGTCACTCGCCCTACCATGCCCGCCCCCAGGGCACAGCACGCAGGTCGACACCGTGACGGGAGCGCTCACCGCATGGCTGGGCGACGGCAACTCCGGGCCGACGGCAACCGTGAGACGCGGAGCGCCCCCATCGGCGGTAGAGGACGGCTCGATCACGCTGCTTGCCTTCACCGACGACGGAAGCGACATCGCACCGGGCTCGCTCCCGACCGCGGGAACAACCTTCCGCTTCGGCATCGCGACCAGCGTGCCCGGAGAGACCTGGTACACCGGCGCGGTACCGCACATGGAGCAAGCAGGGTGGATCGTTCTGCTTGGCGGGCTCGGGCTGCTGGCCCTCGTCCTCGGTGCCGGGCTGGGCCTCGCAAGCCTTGGCCTCGGCGCGGCGACCGTCCCGCACACAGGGCTGGACGACAGGCGCTGGATCCGTTGGCTCACCGCCGTGTTGGGGGTCGTGCTGCCGCTGGTGTCGGCGGTCGTCGCTGGTCTTGCGGTGGGCTATCTCACGGTGCTTCCGATGGCTCCCGATGGCATCGACCTCCTGTGATCACATATCGCTCCTCAGGCCGTGCCGCGCGAGCGCGATCAGCTGCTCCGTTGAAGGGGGATGGACTCCAGGCGGCGTGGCGCCACCGGCTAGGCCAAGGCATGCGTGATGTCAGCTGAGGCGCAGCCGGGCGCAGATGCCAGGGCGACGATGTGCCTGGTGAGCTTGCCGACGCTGCCCGCCCGCAGCCTCATGAGCGGTCTGCAGCCAACCTGCGCGGCACGTCAAGATCGTGACTGCTGGCTCCGATCGCCTCGATCAGACAGGAGAACGAGTACGGTAATCATCGCCCTCCACGAGCCCCGGGGGCGATCTGGCTCTGGGAGTCCTCATGCGTCCATTGATCCTCCGACACAGCCTGTCCCTTGACGGGTACGCCGCAGCATCCGCGGGCGTACACGACGACTTCTTCCTCGAGTACGACCAGGACGAGGAGTTCGTCGCACACATGGCGACCGTGCTCGGCTCGGCCGGCGTTCACGCGATGGGCGCTCGCACCTACCGCGACATGGCTGGGCACTGGCCGTTTCAGACGGGGCCCGAGGCCGACGCGATGAACGACATCCCCAAGGTCGTCTTCTCTCGTTCGCCGATCGACACCTCGTGGGCGACGACGACCGTCTGCTCCGGGGACCTGGCCGCTGAGGTCGCCCGGTTGAAGGCCCAGGGCGGCGGTCCGATCCTCGCGCACGGCGGCGTGCGGTTCGCCCAGGCGCTCGTCCTCGCGGACCTCGTCGACGAGTACCACCTGCTGGTCAGCCCCTTCGCCCACGGAGGCGGCAGCCCGCTGTTCACCGAGCTCACCAGGTTGCAGTTGATCGACGTCAAGTCATTCCCCAGGGGCAACCTCGCCCTGACCTACTCACGTCCGGGCGTGGCCTCTTCCTGAGACGGAGTGCAGGACGACTAGGGCCTGTCCTGTGATTGGCCTGGTCACAGGGTTGGTAATGTCCAGTTCGTGGCTGTTCGGCGTGGTGAGCTAACCGATGCGGCCTGGGAGCGGATCGAGCCGCTGCTGTTCTCGGCGGATGGTCGTCGGGGCGGCAGGTGGCATGATCACCGGGATCGTGTGGCGGCTGCGGACCGCGGAACCGTGGTGGGACGTGCCTGAGAGGTACGGGCCGTGGAATACGCTTCGCGAACGCTGCGGATCTGGGCGAAGGACGGGACCTGGGAGCAGATCCTTGAGCACGTGACTGTCAAGGACGACTCGATCGGCACCCTGGAGTGGACTTTTTCGGTCGACTCGACCAATGTCCGGGCTCACCACCATGCCGCTGGTGCTCGGAAAGGGGGCTGCACGACCGGGTGGGTCGAAGACCTCGCGGTCGTTGATGAGGCGATCGGCCGGTCGCGGAGAGGCCTGACGTCCAAGATCCATCTCGCGACCGACGGCCGTGGGCTACCGATGAGCATGATCCTGACCTGCGGGCAGGCTGGGGGCAACCCGCAGCTGCTGCCGTTGCTGGACCAGGTCAACGTGAAACGTAATGGGCCGGCCCCCGGAAGCGACCTGACCGGGGTCCTGGCGGACAAGGCCTACTCCAGCCCCGCGACCCGCCGAGCCCTGCGCGTCCGCGGGATCGCGTTCACCAGCCGGAAGAAGAAGGACCGCGCCGCCAACCGGCTACGCAAAGGCGCGGCCGCGGCGGACGCCCGCCGGTGTTCGACGCGGAGGTCTACAAAGGCAGCAACGTCGTGGAACGTTGCTTCAACCGGCTCGAGCGGTTCCGTGCCCTTGCCACCCGTTACACCAAACGCGCCGCCTACCACCGCACCGAACTCACCCTCGCCGCGATCGTCCTCTGGCTCCGCGAATCACCGAACACGCCCTAGTACTACAGCCGTAGATCGGGCCGGTGGGCTGCGGTGACGCTGCCTTCGCGGCGTTTGTAGTGGCCTCGTCGGGCTCGGTGCTGGTGTCGTCGTCGCCACCGGGACCAGCCCAGGATGCGCTCGAGTGACGTGGAGGTCGCGGCGACCAGGCCCGCTGCCCTGCCGTCGGGCTCAGCGTCGTTCATCACGACCGCGAGGAAGGTCAAGAAGGCGTGAGCGAGCATGGCCAGGGTGGTCCACCGGTGCCAGGAATCCCAGCGGCGGACCTGGTGCTCGTCCAGGCCGGCGTGGCTCTTGGCGGTCTGGAAGTTCTCCTCGACGGTCCACCGGCGTCCCGCCACGTGCACCAGGTCACCGATCGGGACGGGTCGGGAGTTCCAGCAGCGGTACTAGGCCAGCTCACCGGTGGCGTCGTTGCGGCGCACGAGCAGGGCGTGGTGACCCGATCCGAGATCGAGGCCGTCGGCCTCGGGCTCCAAGTCGAGGACTGCACGTAGGACAGGCCCAGGCTCCGGCAGGTGTCACCCGTTCCTGGGGCAGTCCCACGGAGCTGGCCGGCGGGTACACGCGCGACGGCGCATGGGACGGGTTGATGGTCCTCCCGATCGGTACCACGCTGGACGGTTCGGACCAGTCGTACGCGACCCGCGGACCGGGCCCTCCACGGTGCAGCTCGCCGCGCTCCGGTATGCGACGGCGGGACCTGCTGCTTACGCTTCGGGGGCCAAGGCATGCTGGTTCGAGTATCAGGGGTAGCGATGAGAACACGGAAAAGGGCATTTGGTGTGTCGGCGATGGTGGTCGCGCTCGCGACCACAGCGACGCTGCTCACCGCCGCACCGGCGTCGGCATGGACGCGACTCGCGGGCAAGTGCGAGGGCGTGCAGGTCGACCGGTGCCTGTCGATCCGGCAGAACTCGAACGGCACGGTCTACGCACGGGCCGCGGTCACGGACGACCAGGCGTTGTCGGCGAACTACAGCGTCGAGATCTATTGGGTTTCGATGAATTTCACCGACCCGTCGGGTAAGGGACATGTGACGGTGAGGCCTGGAAGCGGTGGGCTCGAAACCGTGGATGACGTCGAGGCGACAGTTGCCGAGCCCGTACGGTGCGGTTCGACCGTTACGGCCAAGGCAGCGTACCGGTGGGTCGGGTCGTCCAGCGGCAGCGGTGAGCTTCAGATCCGGACGACCGTACGCTGCTGAGGCGGACGACCGCGCCTCCCCGCGGACCGAACGGACGAACGAACGGACGGACGACCTCATTCGGGCCTGACGTGCCTCCGCCCGAGCGGCAGTGTCAGGGCCCGATCTATGCGGCCGTCGAGCACCGTCCCGGGACGCAGCTGTTCAGTGGGCCGCGGCTGCCGCCGTTGAGCGCTGTCCGTATCGTCGGGCGCGCCAGCGCGAGCCACCGGTCGACGTCGGGCGCCGCGACGTCCCGGTCGAGTGCCTGTTCGCGAAACTGGTTCGTAGCTTCCTGACCAGTTGCTTCTCCATCCAATATGCGCGTAGCCAGTTCTTGTGGGCGTGGTCTGACATGCCCGCTCAGGTGGTGTGCGCGAAGAGGCGCCGGCGTCGATCGCTCTGTAGCCAAGAGGCTGATAGCGCACCTGGGGACAGTCGCCGGATGCCGTGACATGGAACCGGTTGGTGCAACTGGCACCCCCATTACGCCGCGTCGCGGCGTCGGGCAGGGCCTGGTCATGGCGCGGTTGTCGCGCGCCCTGTCCGCCACGGCGTACTCGATTTGCGCCAGGCCGCAGGTCCCGGTCCAGGTAGATGTTCGCCCGGCTTACAACCTCGCGGCGGTCCCGGGCGGCGAGGAACACGACGCCGTCCGCACGCGGCGCCCGGCCGGCCAACTGCTCTACGTCCTCCGGCGACGCGTTCGGGAGGATTGCGTGTCAGCTGCGCCGCTCCACATCCGTCCGGTCGACCGTGTGGGCTGGGACTGTGCATCAGTGGCTGTAGTCCCCACCGCGAGGCTGGCTGTGAGACGTACGTCCGAAGCGCGACTCATGCCAGGTGGGTATGAGGTCTAGCCGGCGGGCAAACCGGAGAGGTGGGCGCGCATCTCGTCTACCTCGGGCATCCCGAGCTCGGTATAGATGAGGTAGGCCTGTTCGAAGTGGTTCCGCGCGGCGTCCGTCGCGCCCAAAGCCTGGTGGGCGCGGCCCATGAATGCGTGGCAGCGAGCCTGCTGGTGCCGGTTGCCGTCCTGGGTGGCGATCGTCAGCGCTTCGAGATGCAGGTCCAGCGCAGCGGTCGGGTCCCCGGAAAGCTGCGCGGCCTCGCCGAGGCCATTGATCGACCACGCCTGCCCGCTGCGCTCGCCCGTCTCACGGAACGCAGTGAGTGCCCGCCGGAAGTAGTCGGTGGCGGGGTCTGGCTCGCCCAACTGCAGGTGCACGTTTCCCAGTGTGTCGAGCGTGTGGGCCTGGCCGCGGCGGCTGCCTAGCTCGTCCATGATCGCGAACGCCTCGTGTCCGTGGTCCAGCGCGGAAGCGTACCGCTTCACCCGCAGCTCAGATGTCGCGAGATTGTTTCAGCGTGACTGCCTGCGTGTACCGCAGTCCCAGTTCGCGGACGATGGCCAGGGCGGCGAGATCGGTCTCGATCGACGCGTCGAACTCGCCGCGTCGTTCGTGGATGATCGCGATGTTGGTCAGCGCGACGGCTTCGCCACGCCGGTCGCCGACCTGGCGGGAGACGGTGAGCGCCCTGGTGTGGCTGTCCATCGCGCTCTGGTGGTCGCCGAGCTGATAGTGGATCGAACCGAGGTTGGTCAGTGTGACGGCTTCCCCTGCGGGGTCGTTCTCCTGGCGGAAGAGCGTCAGGGCTCGTTCGCTGTAGTCGGTGGCCGTCTCGTACTGGCTCAGACGCATGTGGACAACGCCGAGCTGGCGCAACATCTGCGCCTGACCGGTCGTGTCGTCGTCACTTTCGGCTGCGCGCAACGCTTGGGCGTTGATGACCAGTCCGTCGCTGACGTGGGCGTCGATGAGGTATCTGTGAAGAGTCCTTGCCAGGCCGACTGCAAATGCGGATCGGCCGGTCTCTGCGGCGTGCTCGGCGATTGCCAGGAGACAGTGCCGCTCGGCTTCGACCCAGTCACGGGCGGCCTGCTGGGTCTCGAGCGCCGGGACTGGCACCTTGGGCAGGGCAGGGTCGGGTTCGTGAACCGACTCCGCGGGGCGGAGCGTGCTCATCGTTGCGGACGCCGCGGCCTGGTAGAACGCGAGCAGCCGCTCCTCGGCTGCCCTTCGCTCCTGGTCGGTGTCATCAGCTAGCGCCAGCCGCGTGGCATACGCACGCAAGAGGTCGTGCATGCCGTAACGGGTCTTGCCGACCCGGTGGACCAGATGAGCGTTCACTAGCAAGTCAAGGACGCGCCGCGCCTGGGACGGGTCGAGACCAGTCAGAGCGGACGCCGCATAGGGTTCCAGATCAGGACCGGGGTGCAGGCCGAGCCGGCGGAAGGCTCGTACCGCTTGCTCGGGCAGGTGCTGCAGGGACCAGGAGAACACGGCATGCACCGCGGCGTACGGGTCACCGCCGGGATCGAGCAACGCGAGCCGTTCCTGCCGATCGGCCAGCTCGGCGACCACCTCAGCCAGCGATCGGTCGGGGCGAGACGTGGCCAGAACCGCGGCAACCCTTAGCGCCAGAGGCAGGCGGGCGCACTGCTCGACCAGCGTCGCCGCGGCTCCGGGTTCGTCCGCCACCCGCGGTCCGATGAGCCGGTGCAACAGATCCACGGCCTCATCGGCCGGCAACAGGTCGAGGTTGACCTGGTGCGCACCGTGCAGAGCGACAAGCCCGGTCAAGGCGTCCCGGCTAGTGACCAGGACCAGCGACGACCCACCCCCAGGCAGCAGGGGCCGGACCTGCGCCACCGTCCCGGCGTTGTCCAGCAGGATCAACATCCGGCGCCCGGCCAACAGGCTACGGAAGCGAGCAGCGCGATCCTCGACGTCCAACGGAATCTGGCGATCCGGAACACCAAGAGCAGACAGAAACCGCGCCAACGCATCAGACGGCCGCACCGGCTGCTCGGGATCGTAACCACGCAGATTCGCGTACAGCTGACCGTCGGGGAAACCCTCAACAGCCCGGTGCGCCCAATGCACTGCCAGTGCCGTCTTGCCCACGCCGGCGGTGCCGCCAATCGCAGTGATCACCACAGCGCGGGCAGCCACCGCGCCAGGAACAGAGCCCACCCCGGCGTCAGGGCCGACCGCCAACTCGTCAAGGCGCCGCAGTACATCCGCACGCCCAGTGAACCCAGCCACATCCAGCGGTAGCTGAGCTGGGCGCACCTCATCGAACTTGCCGGATGACCCACCAGAAGCGGCACCCTCCGCACCCGCACCCGCCAGCGCACCAGAGCCGCCAGCCGGACCCACAGCCACGGCCGGAACAGCCAAAACAGGGTCATGCTGCAAAATCCGCCGGTACAGCTCGCGCGCCTCGGGGCCAGGATCACTACCGAGCTCGTCAGCCAGCAACTCCTGAAGCTGCCGATAATGCTCCAGAGCCTCAGCCTGGCGCCCACACCGGTACAACGCCAGCATCAACTGACCAGCCACCCGCTCATCCAACGGCCACGCACGAGCACTCGCGGTGAGGTCGGGCAGGAGGCGGCTGTGCTCGCCTCGGCGCAGCAGCAGGTGATGGTAGTCGAGAGTGGCCGCGTGGTGCTCGGCTTGGAGTCTGAGTGCGACGGACCTCAACCAATCGCTGTCGAGGTCGGCGAACGGCACGCCCTGCCAAAGTTCGAGTGCATCCCTCCAGAGGGACTCAGCGTTGGTGTCCCTCGCGTTGCGGGCTTGCGACACCAAAGCGCGGAAGCGATGCAAGTCGATGGCCTCGGCATCGAGATCGAGCACGTAGCCACCCGATCGTCGAACCGGTACCGGTCCGTCTGCATCGCCGAGTACCGACCGCAGCCGGGAGATGTAGCTGTGCAAAGTCTGCCGTGCGCTGGGTGGGGGACTGGTGCCCCACACACGTTCGGCGAGCTGTGCGGGGGTGACCAACGTTCCCGGCTCGACCAGCAGTGCCGCGAGCACCACACGTTGTCGGGCCGACCCCAATGGCACGGGGCCCTCCGCACCACGAGCGCCGACGTGCCCAAGCACATGAAACTGCACCGAGATCACGAGCATCCCCCCAGGTCAGGCCCCGTAGTGATAGAGGTTACGGGGCGCACGGTAATACACGGGCGGCGGTCTCGATTCGTTGGGCCCGACCTGGTGCGGTGAGCTCAATGTGGGCTCGATGTCCCCTCGAATCGACATCCGTCATGGCCGCATGAAAGCGCGCTCTGGCGTACGTGAGTTCGACATCGGCGGTGGCAACTATCGCAACGACCAGTGGCTGCCGGACCAGGGAGCGGAGGCGCTCAGTGCGGACCTGCCCGCCGCGGTGCTGGATGCGGCACGCCCTGCGCGCCTGCCTGCGATGCTGGTCGAGGTATGCTCCGCATGGCCCGCCCCCGCCCGGTGCCGTCTACGTTTGTACGACTCTCGGGCTGCTTCCATGACGTTGCGCCGCACCGACGCGTGACCTACCTGGTGGGTGCTGTTGCTTCTCGCTCCAGGCGAGCGCTATGGCAGCGTCAGCCATTGCTGAGGGTCAGATCCTGGCGCTGGCGGGCGCCCGGATCTGGTCCAGCGGTGACACCGCTGGCGGTATGACCGGACGCCGCCGGCGAGCTCCGTGGGCTGTCGCGAGATTGCGTGATGCAAAAAGAAGCTCGTCAGTCGCCTTTGCAGGTCAATTGGTCCTGTCGGTGTCCGCTGCGACGAGGCCTGCGATGTGGGCGCGTCTTATCCAGCGCGTTACGGCGGGCACAGCCTGTGGCAGATGCTCGGTGAGCAGCTCTGCAGTGGTGAGATCGTCGGCGCTGAGCATCGGAGCACCCACCACTGCCATCGCGATCACGAGTTCGTTCTCGGTCATCATCTGACCTCCGGTGTGGCCTCATTTCCAACACTACGCATTGATTCTTGGTCCGGCGTTGTCCGTTGCCGACGACCGGGGGTGAATTAGCGTGCCAGCGGCTACGGCGTCAGCACCCGGATCGAGCTTGGCACGGGTACGGGCATCTGCACCACCATGATCGCCGGCGACAACATGCCCAACTACAACCTCGTCATGGGACTGCTTCAGGCGCCCACCCCTGGCCTCGGACCTACCGCTGCTCGACGACATCGGGCGGGAGTGCGCTCAACCGAACGTCGACGTGCTGGTCTGCGGCGACGGGAGGCACAGTCATAGGTCGCCGATCAGAGGACGATGAACAATAGGCCGGACACCAGATACGCGGCAGCGGCCACCTTCGCCACCCAGGCGGCCTTGGACCAGGCCTTGGCGGGACGATCCAGCGCGACGATACCGGCCACGAGAGCGATCCATTGAAATGCCGCAACGGGCGCGTCCTGAGTTCGGTTGATCCAGACCGCGAGGGGCAAGGCACCGACCGCGATCGCGCATGCGATCGCAGTGACGACTCTGTAACCGGGAGTGGGCTCCCGCCAGGTGGCGGGCCTGGTGTTTTCGGGCTGGGTCATGTCGTACCTCTTAACTCGTAGCGTTCGGTCGATTGACACCGTCGACCGAAGGTGTGAACGGGTTCGGGTCAGTTGAAGTAGTTCCGGATGGTCTCGACGATCCACAGGACTGTCCGTAGGCCGCCACGACGTCCGCCGACGTCGCCCAGCATGTCGGCGCGTACCCAAAGCGCGTGTCACCTGGCTTGTACGGTGTTCAGCGCGGCGCGCATCTCCTTGGCCTCGGGCATCTCGAGCTCGCGATACAGGTCGTAGGCGTGCGTGTAGTGGGCGCGCGCGACGGCGACCGCGTCCAGGGCGCGGTGCGCGTGGCCGAGGCCGGCGTGAGCGCGGGCCTGCTGGTGCCCTGCGCCATCAGCGCCCGCGAGCTCGAGCGCTTCGGTGTGCCAGGCCAGCGCGGCCCTGAAGTCGCCGATGAGCTGGGCGACCTCGCCGAGACCGTTGGCCGACCAGGCCTGGGAGGTGCGCTCACCGATCTCGCGAAAATGGGCGTATGCCTGCTGGAAGCACTCTCGGGCATCGTCTGGTTGATGCTGGCGGAGGTGGAGTGAGCCGAGCGTGTCGAGGGCGTTGGCCCGGCTGCGCTGGCTGCCCAGCTCCTCGGCGATCGCGATGGAACGCCGCAGAAGGTCGGCGGCCTCGGGGTAGCGCTCACGGCGGATCTCGACGCTGGCGATGTTGCCGAGCGTGACGGCCTCGCTGAACGGTGAGCCGAGTTCCCGGAAGATGGCCGCGGCCTGGGACTGGACCTCGACCGAGCCGGCGAGGTTGCCCAGTCGGGCCTCGGCCACGCCAAGATTGTTTAGCGCAGATGCCTCGCCTGCCCGGTCTCCGGCGCGTCTGGCGGCGTCGACGGCTGCCCGGTGGTGGTCGACGGCGTCCTTGTAGCGACCACGGATGTTCTCGACGCCGCCCAGGTTGCTCAGGGTCAGCCCTTCGCTCGCTAGGTCTCCGACTTGGCGAAACAGCACGAGTGCCCGCTGGGCGTGGTCGATGGCAGCCTGGTGATCGCCGAGGCGCGTGTACGCGACACCGAGATGCCGGAGGGCGTGCGCCTGTCCGGTCAGATCGTTGGCCCGCTCGGCGGCACGCAGTGCGTGCTTGTTGATCGTCATCAGGTCCGCGAAATGAGCCTCCCCGACATAGAGGTTCACGATCCGCGTCAGCCCTTGAACGTAATCGGACTTGCCGGCGTCGGCGGCATGCTCGACGATCGCGAGGATGCAGAAGCGTTCGGCTTCCAACCAGGCGCGTGCCATGTCAGCCTTGGTCAGGTCTGGGATGGCAACGTCGATGCGCGCGGACTCGGGTCGGTAGCCCGCCTCGTTCGGCAGCACGGCGTCCTTCGCTACGATCGCTGCGGCCTGGTAGTAGTCCAGCAGCCGCTCTTCGGTATCGTCCCGCTCCCGGTCGGTGTCCCTGGTCCCAGTCAGGTGGATGGCGTAGGCGCGCAGGAGGTCGTGCATGCCGTACCTCCCGTTGCCCACACGGTGCAGCAGGTGAGCTCCGGCCAGCTGCTCCAGGACCCGGCGGGACCGGGCTGGCTCCAGGCCGGTCAGGGCCGCGGCGACGTACTCGTCCAGGTCCGGGCCCGGGTGCAGGCCCAGCAGCCGGAAGACGCGCGCCGCCTGCGCGGGCAGGTGCTGCACCGACCAGGAGAACACGGCGTGCACGGCCGCGTAGGGGTCACCGCCTGGGTCGAGCAGCTCGAGCCGTTCCTGCCGGTCGGCGAGCTCGGCGACGACCTCGGCCAGCGAGCGGTCCGGTCGCGACGTCGCCAGGACAGCGGCGACCCGCAGGGCCAGCGGGAGCCGCGCGCACTGCTCGGCGAGAGCAGCGGCGGCCCCGGGCTCGGCGGTCACCCGGTCACCGATGAGGTGGTGCAGCAGGCGCAGGGCCTCGGCCGCGGGCAGCAGGTCCAGGCCGATCTGGTGCGCGCCGTGCAGCGCGACCAGCCCGGACAGGCTGTCTCGGCTGGTCACCACGACCATGGACGAGCCACCCCCGGGCAGGAGCGGGCGCACCTGCGCGACGCTGCCGGCGTTGTCCAGCACGACCAGCACGCGGCGGTCGGCGAGCTCGCTGCGGTAGCGGGCGGCGCGTTCGTCGTCGTCCAGCGGGATCTCGCGCTCCGGGACGCCGAGCGCGGCCAGGAACCGGGCCAGCGCGTCGGTCGGCCGCATGGGTTGTTCCGGGTCGTAGCCGCGCAGGTTGACGTAGAGCTGCCCGTCGGGGAACCGGTCGGTGACCCGGTGGGCCCAGTGCACCGCGAGCGCCGTCTTGCCGACGCCGGCCGTGCCGCCGATCGCGGTGATCACCACGGCGCGGGCCGTCGTCGGGCCGGACGCTGGGCCGCTGCCGGACGCCGGTGTCACCTGTGCCAGCTCGTCGAGCCGGCGCAGGTCCTCCGTGCGGCCGGTGAACCCGGACACGTCCAAGGGGAGCTGAGCGGGGCGCGGGCGAGCCGGCCGGGCGGTGGCGCTGCGGTCGGCGTCCGCCGTACCGGTACCTGCCGTGACCGATCGTGCCGGGCCGCCCGCCGGATCCAGGTCCACCGTCCGCACTGCCAGCTCCGGGTCGTGCCGCAGGATCCGCTGGTGCAGGTTCTGTATCTCGGGCCCCGGGTCGCTGCCGAGCTCGTCGGCCAGGTGTTCCCGCAGCCTTCGATAGCTTTCCAAGGCGTCGGCCTGCCGCCCGCACCGGTACAGGGTGAGCATCAGCTGCCCGGTCAGTCGCTCGTCCAGCGGATGGGTGCGGGAGGCGTCGGTGATGGCTGGGAGGAGCTGCGCATGTTCTCCGGAGCGAAGCTGTAGGTCGTTGTGGTCGGCGAAGGCGGCCAACCTCTCTGCTTCAAGCTGGACGGCGACGGAGCGCAGCCAGTCGTTGTTCAGGTCGGCGAAGGGCGCGCCCTGCCACAGGGCCATTGACTCCTGCCAGAGTGCGGCGGCCTCGTTGTCTTGCGCCTGTCTGGCTTGAGCCACAAGTGCGCGGAAGCGGTAGAGGTCGATCGTGGACGTTTCGGCTTCGAGTGCGTACCCGCCGGACCGGAGGGTAAGAACTGGTCCGCCTTCGGCGTCGAGAGCGGTTCGTAGTCGTGAGAGGTAGCTGTGCAGGCTTTGCCGGGCGGTGGGCGGTGGGGTTGCGCCCCACACTCGATCGATGAGCTGGTCGCGCACGACCGGGATGCCAGGTTTGACCAGCAGCGCTGCGAGCACCGTACGTTGCCGAGCGGGGCCGAGGTGGACCGGGCCATGTTCGTTGCGGGCGGAGACATGGCCGAGCAGCTGGAACCAGACCATCGTTGCCTGCACCTCCGCCAGAAACTCCACAGGAGTAGGACATTACGACGATCCAGGTGCTCTGGGCTCGGAAAATACCTGATCGGTCTCACCTACGAGGTGCTGTCCAGGTCTCCTGGGGGTTGATGCGTGTTCGATGTGGTGCACCGCCCCGAGTCTGGCAAGACAGGTGGTCACCAGAGGGTCTTCTGCAAGGCGTCTACAAGTTTCCTGCAACTGGGTCCGCCTACCTTGGGCGTCGGCGCCATCAGGCTGCTGCGCCGCCGACGTTGCGCGCCCAGTTGCTCGCGGCTGTGCGGAACTCGACACGTATGGAGGCTGGCATGTTGCGACGGTTGTGTGCCGCGCTGGTGGGTGCGGCGACGATCTTGGCTGGGTTGGCGGCCCCGGCCACGGCGGTGACAGGGGGTGACCCAGTTCCGTCCGGGGACGCGCCCTACCTGGTGCACGTCCGGCTGGGTGAGGAGCGTGCGTGCTCGGGCGCCCTGGTGCGTCCCCAGTGGGTGCTGACGCTGGCCTCCTGCGTCGCCGGGGACGACGGGTCGCTGACGACTGGTCGACCGCCGGTGCCCACTGAGGTGGTCGTGGGCGGCACGCACGCCGGTGTCCTGGCACGGGCGGTCGAGGCAGACCGAGTGGTTCCGCACCCGGACCGTGACGTCGCGCTGGTGCGGCTCGTACTGCCAACCTCGGGTCTCGCGCAGGCCTCGGTCACGTCGGACGTCCCCGTCGCTGGCACGGCGTCGACGATCGGCGGCTTTGGCCGTACGGCTGACACCTGGGTGCCCGACGTCGCCGAGTACACCACCGGCGTCGTCGGCGAGGTGGGCGCAGCCACGTTTGCGTGGACGGGCGCGGATGGCGCGGCGGGTGCGTGCCTCGGTGACGCCGGTGCCCCCGTGACGAGTACTGGCACGGCGGCGCTGCTGGGACTCGTGGTCGGTTCGGACCGGTCGCGGTGTCTCGCCGAGGATGCGGAGGCCCCAGCGGTCACGACCGTGGCGCGCCTCGACGGGCTCGGCGGCTGGATAGAGCGGAACGCGCTGGCCCTCAGCTCGCAGTTCGGCTGGGAGTACCGAAGCACGACGGCAGGCATCGGCGGGTACGACCTGTCCTCGGCCGCCGACAAGGTGGTCGCCTTCGACTACGAGCACAGCGGGAGCGCGGATCATCTGCTGATGTACCGGCCTGGCGCCAAGCTCCTCCAGGTCGTGCGCCGTAATGCCGACTCGACGTACGAGCGGGTGTTCCAGAGCACGACCGGGCTGGGTGACTGGGTGCTTGACAACACCGCGGACAGGATCGTCGCGTTCGATCTGGAAGGTGACGGGAAGCTGGACGATCTGCTGGTGTACCGGCCGGGCGTGGGCTCGGCGGAGGTGCGCAATGTCGCGGTGTTCGGGCGGGACTCGTCGGGGCAGTTCGTGAAGAAGTACGAGAACGCCTGGGGCCAGGTGAAGGGTGGGACGGACCCGCAGATCGTTCCGGTCGATTATGACGGTGACGGCCGGCTGGACGAGGTCATGCAGTACGACGCGCGGGCGGGTGGCACGGCGGCGGTGGTGGGTGGGTCGGGCTTCGGCTATCTGATGCCGCACACGACGTCGCTGGGCGGCTGGACCTTCGCTGCGGGCGACCGGGTGGTCCCGTTCGACCGGGACCACGACGGGAAGTCGAACGACCTGCTCCTCTATCGTCCGGGCACAGCGCAGAAGTACTCGGTGGTCAGCCGCGACGGCGACGCCCCCTACGCCACGGTGGACACCGGAACGTGGGCGTCCCTGAACAACGCTGCGGACCAGGTGGTCGCCATGGACTACGACCACGACGGGCTGGACGACGACCTGGTGACCTACCGCCCGGTGAGCGGTGGCTTCGGCCAGGTCAGCGTGGTCACCTGGGATGCCGCGACCGACACCTACGTCCCGCTGGCAGGGCCGCGCGACGGTGGCCTCGGCGGGTTCGACCTGACGAACGGCGCCGACCGGCTGGTCCCGTTCGAGGGGCCGGGCACCGGGTCGCGGACTCTGGTGCTTGGGTATCGGCCCGGGGCGAAGAGTGCCTGGGCCATCAAGCGGCTCGACCGTGGCGAGAGCCAGTACGAGCTCGCGCACCAGAGCTCGACGGGCTTGGCCGGATTCGACCTCTCGAATGCCGGTGACAAGGTCATTGCGTACGACTTCGACCACAGCGGCCGTGCGGACCACGTGGTCTTGTACCGGCCCGGCGGGCGGCTCGTCGTCATCGCCGAACGTCGTCCGGACGGCGCGTACGCGGAGGTCTACCGCGGCACAGGCATCGGAGACTGGCCGCTCGACAACACCGCGGACAAGATGGTCGCGTTCGATCTGGAGGGTGACGGGAAGCTGGACGATCTGCTGGTCTACCGGCCGGGTGTGGGTTCTGCCGAGGTGCGGAACGTCGCGGTGTACAGCCGGGACACGTCGGGCCAGTTCGTCAAGAAGTACCAGAACGCGTGGGGCATCGTGAACGGTGGGACCGACCCGCAGCTCGTCCCGGTCGACTACGACGGTGACGGCCGCCTGGACGAGATCATGCAGTACGACCCGCGAGCCGGCGGCACCGCCGCCGTGGTGGCCGGCCCGGACTTCGCGTACGTGTTGCCGCACACCACATCGCTGGGTGGCTGGACCTTCGCTGCGGGCGACCGGGTGGTGCCGTTCGACCGGGATCACGACGGGAAGCCGAACGACCTGTTCGTCTACCGGCCTGGTACCGCGCAGAAGTACGCGGTCGTCAGCCGTGACGACTCCTCCGCGTACACCAAGGAGAACGAAGGCACCTGGTCCGCGCTGGGCAGCACGACCAGCCAGGTGATCGCGACCGCGTACGACGATGACGGGAAGCAGGACGACCTCGTTGCGTACACGCCGGGCACGACCCGGACCGGGATCCGGACGGCCACCGCGAGCGGATTCACCGAGATCCGACCCGACCAGGCCGGCGGACTTGGTGGCTTCACCCTGCGGTCCACGGCGGACCGACTGCTCAGCGTGGATGCCGCAAGCACCGGCAAGGCGCACATCCTTGCGTATCGCCCGGCCCAGAAGGTGGCGGTGGTCCTGGACCGCACCCGACAGCCGGACTCGGCCGCCACGGTCTCACGACCGATGGGGGACACGTCGCTGGTCGAGCGGTTCGCCTACCCGGACGCAGAGCGGATCGGGCAGCAGCTCGGCATCGAGCTCATCTCAGGCGACGGGCACATCGTCGTCGACGTCGACTGCGCCACGGTGCCCGACGAGGACGGCGTGGGCGCGATGCGGGTCAGATACACCGTCGAATCAGGCGGCGCCCGGACCCTCTGCCTCGTGGTCCGAGGCGACCACGGCCGGATCGACCTCCGTGTGCCGAACGTGTTCTCCATCCGCGGCGACGGGTACGAGACCGGAACGGGCCACGACTTCACCGCGGTCGTGGACACGCCGTCGGACGAGCCGGTCACCATCACCGGTGACCCCGACTCGTACACCCCGGTTGGAATCGGTGCTGATCCTGCGTCTGAGCCCACGGTTCTCCTGCAGATCAAGGTCTGACACCACCCGATCAACGAACCGACGGTCGCCGCGTCGAGGGAGGACGGACTTCCTCGGCGCGGCGCCACCCTGAAGTCACAAGAACGAGAAAGGGCCCACAGTGGGAAACAACCCCGTTCGAAGAAAGAGTCGCACGGTCTCGGGACTTGCGGCACGTACGGCTCTCGTTGTCGCCGTGGCAGCCTGCCTGATCGTTCCCGGTGTCGCGCCACGGTCCGTTCAGGCCAGCGCCGCCGAGCCGTCGCCAGTTTGTTCACGGGCTGCGGTGCTTGCGGCACGCGACGCGGGCGCTCCGCAGGTGCGGGCAGCTGCTGAGCAGGCCCTCCTGGGAACAGAGGCGGAGGTGTGCGCCTTCGTCCACGGCCAGTGGAGCACCCGTGAGCTCGTTGACCGTGAGATCCTGGCGACCCAGTTGTTCGCCAGCGGTGGCCCGGCGATGCAGCAGACCCTCACGCCGCTCCTGGACGCCGAGGACCCCGAAGCCCTCGGTTCGTTCCTGACCGAAGGCTGGCGCGAGCCGTGGCAGTCCGACCAGGAGATCCGGATCAACCAGCTGGCCGCCATGGGTGGCCCGCAGGTGAAGCAGGCGGCCCAGGTGGCGCTGGATGCGGGCACTCCCGAAGCCCAGGAGCAGTTTCTCCAGAGCGGCTGGGTGACCGCCCAGGAGGTCGACGTCGAACTCCGCGTCAACCAGGCCCATGCCGCCGGTGGCCCCCGGGTCAAGGAGGCTGCCGCCGCGGCACTTGACGACGGCCGGCAGGAAGCACTGATCCGGTTCCTCGACGTCGAGTGGGGCGTGGCCGCGGCCAGGGATCACGAGCAGGCGACCGTTACCGACCTCCTGCACGCCGCGGAGCACGCTGGCAGTCAGGCCCGGGCCGCGATGGGTGCCGCCACCGCGGAGGCTGACCGCGCCGAGGAGGAAGCGGCACTGGCGAAGAAGGCCGCAGCCACGGCGCGCCAGGAGGCACAGGCGGCCGGAGACGACCGGCGTCGGGCGGAGGCCGCGGCGGCAAAGGCGGCGCAGGCTGCGCGTCGCGCCGCGAGTGCCGCAGGCGCCGCTGTGGGTGCGGCTAACGACGCCGCCGCGGCGGCACGCACTGCTGCCAGTGCGGCAGTCCGGGTTGCGATGGCGGCTTCTCTGGCCGAACGCAAGGCAGCAGAGGCATCTTCCGCGGCCGCGGCAGCGCGCACCGACCGGGACGCTGCTGGCACCGCCCGGCAGAAGGCGTACGAGGCGCGCAGAGCAGCCGACTATGCGGACGACGCCCAGACGGCCATGGACGAGGCATTGGCGGCACTGGATCAGGTGACGGCCGCGATCACCGCTGCCGGTTCCGCCGTCAGTCATGCCATTGATGCGGCGTCCGCCGCGCAGCAGGCCGCGGAGGCTGCGGTTGCTGCCGGTGCTGACGCGGCAACGGCGTACGCGGCGGCCGAGCGTGCGCGAGCGGCCGCTGCGCGCGCCCAGCATGCGGCCGAGGAGGCTGTGTCCTTCGCCAGGTATGCCCGGGATCAGGCCGTCAAGGCCCGAAACGCGGCCCGGGACGCCGCAGTACATGCGCGCGCTGCAGCCGAAGCTGCGGAGGACGCCGCCGAACATGCTGGCGAAGCCGCGGACGCGGCAGATCGTGCCCGGCAGCACGCGGACGATGCGACCACTGCTGCAGAGGCTGCGCGAGCCGCCGCACAACAGGCGCAGGAGATCTTCGCGGAGGCACGGCGTCAGGACCGGCTGCGTCTGGACCGTGAACGCGAACAGCTTGTCGAGGCCGCTCGTGACGCGGCCCGGTTCGTCCAGGAGGCGGAGCAGATCGACGTACCGACTCTGAGCACGCCGCGGACGCAGCAGCGTCCGGCGGGGGTAGTCGCCGCGATCGAGGTCGCGACGAATCCGGACACGCCAGGCGAGACCGCGGTCGCTCGGGCACGTGAGGCGGCGCTGGGGCTGGTGGACTCGAGTGGGTCGTGGACGCGGGAAGCGGCGCGGACGGCTCTGGTGGGTCACGACGAGCAGGTCCTCGCGTTCGCTCAGGGCGGGTTGCGTGCGGCAGAGGGCATGGATGACCGCACCACGCTCGCCGGTGTGGCGGCCTCCCGTTCACTGGCGATGCTTGCTGCGGCGCAGGCCGTGTCCGCTCGATCCGATGCAGAGGTCGCGGCATTCCTGGCACACCCGGACTACCCGGAGCGACGCGAGGAGGACGAGCTCGAGACCACCCGGGTCCTGGCAGCGGCGCGCGAAGCGGGCGACGCGCACACGATCGATGCAGCAACGGTCGCTCTCGACGACGGCTCGGCGGCGGTGCTGCACGAGTTCCTGGAGACGGGGCAGTACGCAGCGCGGGAGGCGGACGCCGAGATCAAGGTGTCCCAGATCTTCCAGAGCGCACCTGAGGGTAGCGAGCTGCGGATCAATGCGGAGGTGGCGCTGGAGGGACCGCCGGCCTACCGGAAGCGATTCCTCGAGGTCGGTCGCTATGAGGCCGCAGCCCGTGATCGTCGGACCACCAGTCACGAGGAGACGATGAGCTCCCTGGTGCTCCAGGTTGCCGAGGTGGCGGCTGAAGCGACCGAGAACGAGAAGTACGCCTGGGCGGAAGCCGCGCGGGCCGCCGGTGCGGCCGAGGAGGCTGCGGTGTACGCGGACGAGGCGGCCGACGCGGCATCCACGGCCGGTCGGCATGCCCAGGCGGCGAATGAGGCCGCGGTTCGCGCGAGCGAGTCGGCGGTGGCCGCGAAGAACTCGGCCAACATCGCACAGAAAGCAGCCGCCCAGGCCAGAGGATCGGCAGAAGCGGCCGCGCGCTCGGCCACCTGGGCAGCGGCCTCCCACAGCAGGGCCATCGGGTTCGCCCAAAAGGCGTCCGGAAGTGCGCTGCAGGCGTGGAACGACGCGATCGAGGCGGGTGAACACGCCAGGGAGGCTGCGGTTCATGCCGAGCTGGCCTACCAGTTCGCGTACGACGCGATGATCGACGAGGTCATGGACGACGCGGCCCAGAAGATCAATCTCCCAGCCCTGCACGGCGGATGCTTCGACCGTCCAGCCGAGGAGGCAGAGGCATGCGAGAAGAAAATCTGGGAAGGGGTCGTGAAGTTGGTCGAGGCTGACTTCGAGCCGTACTACATGGTCTACATCAACGCGGACCTGTGCACGGCGATCTTCGGAGAAGGGCTGGTGGCCGAGAGATGTCTCTCTCACGCCGGGGACTACGGGTTCCTGGACTCCGTGTTCGCCGGCCTCCTGGGGGACTCCATCTGGTCAGCCGTTCACCTCGCGGAACCGTTCGCACTGTTCTTGCTGGACATCGAGCTCAGGTACTTCCCTGACGAGCTGTGTGGGAAGTCCAAGGCGTGCAGCGATGCGATCGGTGAGGTCATGGGGTACGCAACCGGCGAACTGCCTGATATCTATTCCCAGGAGTACTGGGACGCCTGGCACGCCGCCTGGAAGGAGTACTGGACCACACCCGGCCTGACGGGCCTGGCCCGGGACAACGCCCTGCTCATCGCGAGCTACCGGGCCAACGCCTGCCTGGATGTCGAGGACAGCGGCGGGATGTCGCCGGCCCAGTGCGTTCAGCAGCGCATCCGTGACGCCCTGGACGATCTGTCATGGTCCCCGCCGACCTTCGATGTCGGCGGGCGAACCGTCCACATGTCGACCGACCAGATGGTCGACGTGCTCAGCCGCCAGACATGGGACTATTTCGGGGCACTGCCCTCCAACGTGCAGCGGTACTTCGCACCCACCGACACCGTCACGGACCTGGACCGCTACCTGGCGCAGGTCGTGCAGCACAACGAGGCCGGGATCCGCGAGTTCCTCGAGGGGCACAGCTCGGTCTCGGCGTTCAGCTACCAGATCGACGGATACATCTACGTGATCTCGTTGCAGCGGGACGGGACGATCGTGCAGTTCTATCGACGGTGACGACCAAGAGCGTGTCCGACAACCTGCTCCCGAAAGCACATATGGTGCTGGGGGCAGGTTGTCCGTCGCTAGGTGGATAGCCATCTGGGGGGATCGGACGGTCACGCCAGTCCACGTCGTGTGGCCAGCACCGGCAGCAGCCGACTCCAGATCGGCAACGCACGTCGTGACTGCTTGGCCCGCGGGAGAGCAGCGACGACAAGAGAGATCAGGGCGAGCAGGATGTCCGACGCTGACAGGGCGCATGTTGGGCTACAGCACGGACGTGTGAATCCGGAGTGTCGAGCCGAATGGATCTGAGTCTCGTCGTGGTCTTCGACACTGTGGCCAGTTGCCATCAGTGTGAGCACACACGGGTCCTGCTCGTCGAGGATCACGACAGCACGTCGCAGTTCCCAACTACTGCCCTCGTGGTGCCGGCACGCCGGTTCGATTCCCCACGGTTCCCCACGGGTGTCAAGCCAACTGGCGAACCGCGAGGCCAGCGCCACGTGACACGCTGGGACTGCCCCAGGAACGGTTGACGTGTCTTCTGAAGGTTCAGGCCGCGAGGGCCAGGGCTGGTCAGCATGACGGTCTTGTACTCGATAGGTGCCATCCTGCCCAGGTGGCGTTGGCGCGCGGGGGCGGTGCGCAGCGCCGAGCGCGGGTCGAAGCCGCTCGTTGTGCCTGCAATGAGACGTAACAGTGCCTATCGGCCCTGGATTGATGCAGGACCGGCACTTCAGTCGCTGCAGGGGTAACGTGCGAAGCACGTCAGAAATCACGCGACCGACCCTCGAAGCACAGGAGGAATCGTGACTGAGACGACGGGCAAGACCCCTGCCGAGCGCATAGCGGAACTCGAGAAGGAACTGCGCACAGAGCGGGTACTGCGAAGAGCTGACCACGAGGTCATGATGGTGGCGCTGGAAGAGCACCCCTTCGATGACGCCCTCTCCAGGTTCTTCAATCAGCGCGACTCTTCGGATCCTGCGGACTCCCAGGCGGAGTTCGCACTGCCTCCGGGTGAGCAGGCGCCATCCTCGTGCCGCAAGCTGTGCAGGGAGCGATACCTGAACGGATCGTTCCTCAGTAGTACCCCGGCGAACTGGATCCGCGCGCGCCAGGAATACCTTTCCTGCGTGCTGCGATGCGAGACACCGGGCCGCCTGGCGCCCGAGTAGCTGGCGCTGAAGCCGCAGCGCTCGTCCATCGGAATCCTGCTTGGCTGGTGGATCGTCGCGAGTCTCGTCGCGAACCCGATGTAGCAGGTGCTCCGTGTCCCAGTTCGCGTCATCCGAAGTGCCGCGTTTGCCGGGAGCGGCGCCGACCTCGCCGGGGTCTACCGCGAGTGGCTGGACGGGCCGATACAGGAGCTCAAGAAGCGCAGGCTGGGCCGGGCGCAGGAGCCGGGGCAACTCGACCCGGACTCGGACCTCGACCTGGCCGTGGACCTGGTGTTCTCGCCGATCGCCCAGCGGCGGTTGGGCGACCTGGGGGTTGACGGTGCGCGGGCGGTCGGGCGGCACGCCCTGCGAGGTCCTGCCGTCCGATGCCGCTGGCCGACACGGGTGGCCGTGACGAGGTGCTCGCAGTCCTGCTATGTATCACATCAAGAAATACTGCCTGACGCGTGACCTGAAAGTGGTCTTGTCATGACTGTCGCCTGAGGCTAGCATGTGTCCGATATGTTCCACGTCTTCGCAAGAGAGGAGCTACATGAGTCGACGTGCTTTGCACCACATCCTCGGCGCACTCATGGTTGATGTGTGCTGTCGTGGCAAGCTCTGCCACGCCCGCAGCGGCGAGTGCTGATCTCGCCCCGGGCGGATCGGATGGCGTCTATGTGTTGAGCAGCGACGAGCGCGCAGTTCTTGAGCAGAGGTTTATCGATCTGGGCATCGACAACGAGGCCCGCCCGCGCCTGCTCGCGCAATTGGAACGGGGTGAGCTCCCAGACTCAGCCACGGGCTCCAATGAAGTGAGATCTTGGACCGAGGAACGCGATGGTGGTACAGCCACGATCGTCGAATACGCAGACGGCTCTCGCGCGATCTCCGGTTCACGGCCGGCTACGAGTGCCGATGGAGTCATCGTTCCCTGCACCCATAACTGCGAATCGCGAGATGGCGCGGGGATCTGGATCCATGGTCGTTGCCAGATCTACCTCGAAGACGTGATCGCAGACCTGATTCCGGAGTGCCCCAGATTGCATCGTTGATGCAGAGTGTCGCAGAAACTACTCACCAGCCCTGCGGGATGAAGCGCCCGAAGCCCGTGCCCTCAACAGGAGGGGATGGCTCGTATCTTGGCGAGTCAGTCCTCTCGCAGATCTACCCGCGCGATGGCTCGGAGCGGCACGAGGCAAGTGGCGCCACTTGATGTTGTGATGCGAAGGCAGGGCTCATCCCATGTCTCCACCAGGCCGAACGTGAGCCGGTCGAGTGTGGCACTTCGAACCTTAATTTTGGAGCCCGCCACCGTCTCGACCCAGGTTATGCGCGAGAGGTCCATCTGGTCGGGCGCGCGGTTCGCTGCCATAAAATCAATCCTCCGTCAAGGGGCTGCAATCCTGCCATGTCCGGTACATCCTAATTGTACAGTCTGTGAGCGAACACAACGACGACCGGGGGATGGATGGGGAAACGATTGATTGTCACGGGCGTGACGGCGGCGTTGCTTGCTGTGGCAACGGCGTCGGCGGCTAATGCGAGCCAACCGCCGACCGGGGATCAGCACGCTGGCGCTGGCCTGTCCTTCGTAGAGTACATGCGCGCGAACCCAGGAGACTGGGAGGGTGCTGCAGCCCTTGTCGAGAGCTACGGTGGATCGATCAATATCTCGGATGGTACGGGGCGGTCGGTCACCCCGGACGAGGCCGCTGACCTCTCGAACAGGCTACCGTCAGGGGTGGCTGGCCCGCTGGACTGGCCGGCCAACGCCTTCACGACCCTGGTGTCAGTCGTCGATCTTGGGTCTTTCGATCCGAACACGGTGCAGATATACGGTGAGTGGAACTGGCGAGATGACTTCATCGGCCAAGGTTCGCCCGAGGACATAGCCTCTCTTCAGTTGAACAAGAACTGTGGGACGTATAGCAACTACTTTGGCTCAGCCGCGACGTGGAACGGCTTCTTCACGACTGATCGTCTCTCGCTGCGAAGCGGGGGAACCGGCACGGCTGGTCCGGTCTGGAACGTCTACGATCAAGTCTCGAACTTCGAGAATCTCACCGACCGAGGTATGCTTGGGGTCGATTACGACATCAGTTCATGTCCTGCCAACGTCAAGGAGTCGTTGCAGGCTGAGACTCTGTTCGAAGGGAACGACGGAGGTACCGTTGTTTCGGTGTCGATCGCCTGGGGCCTGATCAATATCGGATACAACAGCCCTGGATTCTCTCAGACTCGTTCGAGCGGCGCCGCCAGCGTTGGCGAAGTCTCGGGTACCGGCTGGTAACTCAACTTGGCGCGGGCCTGGCTGTGAACCGGCTAGGTCCGCGCCCTGTCCCACCCGCAGTGGATATCCCTCATGCTGGTCTCATACGCAGGATTCACCACTTCGTGGAAGTTCAGTCTCGTTGATGGCGTCTCCAACGAGATCCTGCGCGCCGATTCGGACGATTGCCACGTCTTTCTCGGTTCCGTTAGCGAGTGCGAGTTGACTGTCAATCGCGAAATCCCAATCCCCGGAGATTCGGCGATCGCCAAGCTGGATTACACGGCGTCCCCGCTCGACGATCTCGGCAGTGTGTCGGGTTCGATCTGGCTCGAGATCCTCGTTGATGGCTGGGGAATCAACTGGACCAATCCGCCGCTCTGACGATCGGCACCCTCCCGAAGAGGCTGGCATGAGGGGGAGAGCGGGGCAAGCGTGGATGACGTCGGGGCGGGCACGCTGTGCTCGTCGAAGTGCCGCGGACCTGTGATGCTGAGTTCACGGCGTTGCGCGGGGACCGGGACCGGCGGAGGAACTGGTCCATTCGACGTTCGAGCGTGTCTACCGCACGTGGGCGAAGGTCCGTCCGACGGCGACCACGAAGGGAGTCCAGGCTGCGCGCATGCCGACCGGGTACTACCACGCTGCCTACATGATCTCCGGCGTCTTCGCTAGTGGACCGCTCGCCCGGGACCCTCGACGCCACCGAACCGACCATGTCTTCGATCGAGGTGCTGGCGCAACCTTTGTCAGAAGCTTGCCGTAGTGGAGGGTATGAGGCGGGAGAGCGTAGCGATGACGAGCGAGTTCGGGTGAGCGCGCCAGCGAGCGACGGCGCGGCAGGCGGCGATGCGCCGCTCGACGTGCGAGTCGAGGTGCCGCGGACTCGGGACGCGGAGTTCACCGCGTTCGTCCGCGACTGCAGTACCTACCTGCACCGCACCGCGTACCTGCTGTGCGGTGACCGGCACCGGGCGGAGGAGATGGTGCAGTCGACGTTCGAGCGGGTCTATCGCACCTGGGCCAGGGTCCGGCCCGGCACGGAGCGTGCCTACGCCCGGCGGATCCTGGTGAACCTGCGCATCGACGCCTGGCGCCACGCACACCGTGAGTCGTTCCCGGGCGACGACAACATCCCCATCGCGCCGACGGCGGACCATGCCGGACACGTACTGCTGCGCGACGAGCTGGTCCGCGGGCTGGCACAGCTGCCGGTCAACCAGCGGCGGGTCGTGGTGCTGCGGCACCTGCTGGACCTGCCCGAGGCGGAGGTCGCCCGCGAGCTCGGGATCGCCGTCGGCACGGTGAAGGCGGCCAACTCGCGCGGGCTGGCCCGTCTGCGGGACCTCCTCGTCGCGCAGGCCGAGGTGGTCGAACCGGTGGTCGTCGACGAGCAGGCCGTGCTCGACCGAAGCCGGGACGCGCTACGGCGACGCCGGAAGCGGCAGGCCGCCGGGGTCGTGTGCATGGCGGCCCTGCTGGCGCTTGGGATGCTGACCGGTGGGCCGGTCCCGCTGCCCTGGGTCGGCCCGGTGGTACTCCCGGGCGGGGAGCTTATCGCCCGACTGCTGGACGGCCGCATCCCCGGACCCGACCTCGACCCGACGGGGAACACGCCCGTCGTTTGCCCGGAAGAGCTGCCCAGGCCCACGCCGACCCGTCCCTCGGAGACGGGCGAGGACGTCGGCCCGCTGGGCGATCCCGTAGTGGTGGACGCTGCTGATGCGCGCTCTCTGAGCTGCTACGACGTCGACGTCGAGCCGGCGACGCCCGGCTACCGTGACCGGTCGGGGGTGCCGGTCTCCGCTGACGGGGAACCACTGCCCGAGCCGCGAGGGCTGACCGATGCGGGCCTGCTCTGGCAGTTCGGCGAGAACCGCAGGACCGGCAGCCCGAGCATCGTGCAAAACTCCTGGGCGCTGGGCGCAAGCAGTTCGGGTACCAGCTTGACGTCATACCAGGGCGCTACCGTGACCCCGACCGATCTCACCGTCACCGGGAACAGAGTGGTCTGGAGCGAGTACGCGGCCGAGAACACCTCGCCCCGCGCGAGCTTCGTGCGCACCTTGATCGACTCCGACGGATTCCTGACCACAGTGGTCGACCCCCTAACCACCACGGAGGAACGGCTGTGGCTGATCGCCACCACCCAGGAGCACGCCCTGTGGACGGCCGGACCAACGGCCGACGACACCCGCCTGTACGCCACCACGCTCGACGGTGACGGAACCCCGGTCGAGCTCGCGATCGGGGTCACCGCGCTCGCCGCGGACGACGACGAGGTGATTGCCGCGGTCCGGACCCCAGGGGGCGAAGGGACCAGCACGACCTCGATCCGGCTGTTCGACGGCCTAGCCGGTGGGGACGTGACGGGAACCGTGCTGGTCGAGATCGACCATGACCCGTCCGCCGAGGTCACCGCAGCGGCCGTCTCGGACGACGTCGTCGCGTGGACGGTCGTACCCATCGGCACCAGGACCGGCGGCGCCCTCTACGTCCTGGACCGCACCAGTGACGGTGACAGCGTCGTGCGGCTCGACGGCGGCGCCGTCGACAACCTGCGCGCCTCGGGCAGCCTGCTCTCCTGGACCAGCACGGACATCGAGTCCGACAACCCGGCGGACACGTCCTACCTGTACCGCGCCAAGGCGTCCGCATCCGGCTACGACGGCCCGGACCTCGCCCGCTACCCGGGCAGCTCGGTGGCGGCGAGCCTGTCCGGCGACCGCACAGCCTGGCTCGAGGACACGGGCTCACGCCAGTGGCTCGTCGAGGCCACCGTGGTCCCTACCCTGGGGCGTGGCTGAGCCGGCGAACACTCAGGACACCGGGGAGCAAGCCGCGGAGCGGCGAGGTGCACGAGGCAGGGGCAGATCCCGGGCAGGGACCGCGTTCTTACCTCGGGCGGACGACAGGACACTGATCGCCAAGAAATCACCCACTACCGACCACTCACTACCCGCGTGTGATTCTGCCCTGGTGAGTGATTTTGGGTGCACTCGTGCGGTGGGCTCGTTTAGCCTCTTTACCGCAACCGCCGAGCGCTGCGGCCCCGCCGCGGCATTTGGATCTGGTGTGCGTTTGGAACTGCCCAGCTGCTGTCCTTGTTCGCCATGTCAGGGCGGCGTGAGGTGTGGAGGTAGTGGTGCGTCGTTCAGGGGCCCTCAGTGGGTTGGTGGTTGCCTCACGGGGGTTCGCATGGCAGGTGCCTGTCGCGGCACCTGCCGCAGCAGTACAGGTCGCCGCAGAGAACGAGCGGGTTGAAGCTGTCCCGACTACACCGCCGGCCGGTGGCACGCGCGCCCTAGCTCCCGCCGTCCCGACGTTGCCAGCGGGGTCTTAATCCGCGCCCAGCATCAAGTGATGGCCTAATGTTTGGCTGGAGATAATTCGTGGAACCCTTTGTTGCTAAGCTGGTTGAGAGCGATCTGCCTAAGACTCAATATTCTATCGACCTCGATTGGGCTGAGGTTCGGCGGGTACTAGAGATGGAAGTTCCGCAGGACTTTCGGGAACTATTGGAGGCCGGAGGTGGTGGCGTTTGGTTCGATTACATTGCTGTCTACGTCCCGGGTTCTCAATGGGGGGACAATAACCTGCTGGACTCGGTCTACGGTTTTGGCGATCTGGAGGATTTCTGGCAGGGAGGCGGGTCTCCCCCTGCCGATCCGATGCCCGAAGGCGTCCGGCTCATTTCGTGGGCGTCGACGGCTGGTGGCGAGGAAATATACTGGTGGGTCGACGCTCGTGAGTCTCGGGCTACGTATCCGATACTGATCGGCAGCGAGGAGGGGTTGCGCTGGGAGCGGTATGAAATGGGGGTCGCAGAGTTCCTCTGGAAGATTAAGGCGCGGCAGATCGAGCCAGGCTTGTTCTCGACTTTTTTGCTCGACCTCGACGGCCCTGCGTTCAGGGCTTACGAATCGTGAGGTATGGTCAATTTTTTGCCCGCATAAATCGCCAAGAAATGATCGTCGTCAAGCCCGCGGGGTGCGTCGTTGGCCCTGACCCTGCGCAGCCGCAAGTCCCGACCAGGCAACTAGTTCGACCTCTTCTTCCTGGACCCAAGTAGTACTTCCGTCTGGGACGCGGTCACGGCCGACGACCAGGAGTTCGGCATCGTGATCCCGCATGCCTGCGGGCCCGCAGGCCCGCAGGCCCGCAGGCCCTCGTCGCCGAGCAGCTACCGGTCGCGGAGCTGGCCACAGCGTAGCCGGACGGGTTGGCGCACGAGTAGAGCCCGGCGGCAGGCAGACGCCTCGCCGCCGGGCCCTACTTGTACGAGCGAGCAGCCTTACGCCGACCCGACCAGGGCGGCGGCCTACCGGGCTATCGCCAGTTCCTCGTTGGTGGGGACGACCATGACTACGGGGTCTCGATAGGCTCGACCAGCAATGGCCCGGCCTGCGGGGTCTGGGACTGTACGTTTTCCGGCTCTGTCGCACTTTCGGCGGTCGGTCCTGGGCGGGCTTGATCGCGTGTCGTGATCTGCCGTGGGTGATGCGAAGGCGCCGGTCAGAGTGGCCCTCCGGGATCTGGAGGGCCCTCGATGAGGCGTAATGGACGCGGAATCGGAAACTCAGCGCATAGAGGGCTTGAGTCGAGACACACGAACCCGGGTACCGGCTGGTAACTCAACTTGGCGCGGGCCTGGCTGTGAACCGGCTAGGTCCGCGCCCTGTCCCACCCGCAGTGGATATCCCTCATGCTGGTCTCATACGCAGGATTCACCACTTCGTGGAAGTTCAGTCTCGTTGATGGCGTCTCCAACGAGATCCTGCGCGCCGATTCGGACGATTGCCACGTCTTTCTCGATTTCGTTAGCGAGTGCGAGTTGACTGTCAATCGCGAAATCCCAATCCCCGGAGATTCGGCGATCGCCAAGCTGGATTACACGGCGTCCCCGCTCGACGATCTCGGCAGTGTGTCGGGTTCGATCTGGCTCGAGATCCTCGTTGGCGGCGCCGTGATCTCCGTCCGTCAGGTCCTGAACCACACCAGCGGCCTATTCACAACTACACGAAGGGCGAGGGCTGGTCTATCAACCGGTAACGCAGCGATGCCCGGCTCATCACCTACACGCTCGGGGAAGTCCGCCCGGACGGCCGACGGCGCGAGGGGTAACCATCCGAGAAGGTCGCGCCGTCAGCCGCCCGAGATCATCGGACCAGCCGCTAATTGAGGCATCCCGGCTAGGGATCTCTCTTGTGCGTCGCGGCTGGGAAACCGTCAGCCGCAGAGCGAGTGGACGGTTACCACCCGTGTCTTGCCGCGCCACTTGATCGAGCCCTTTGCGCCGGCGCAGACGCCGTTGACGCCGCCGACCGATGCTGGACCGGTGTTGTATCGGTAGTCCCCGCCCACACTCGACGCGCTGCTCCTCGTCCAGATATCTACCTGCGTGTAGGCCCACTTGCCCCAGGTCCGGCTGCTGTGCGAGGTGATCGCGCACTTGGTGCCGCTGCTGCGGTCGTGGAACACGTTCAGCCACGCGACCGTGGCCGAACCCACCTTGATCGCCTTGTGCACGATGCGGTTGCCGGAGCACGCGGTGGCCATCGCCGCGGCGGGCGTCGTCTGCGTCGCCACGCTCTGTACCGGGGACGCCGCTGCTGGGACCGCTGCGGCGGCGGTCACAGGCAGCGCGACGGTAAGCGCTGTCACCAACGTCACAGCCTGCCGTCCCCATGTCCTGCGAAGTGCGGTGATCATGCCAGTCTCCTTCGATCGACGTACGTGCCGGTCGCACGCGCAAGCACCGTAACGACGCGCTCTCGGGACCGCTCCCGGGCAGCTCGGTACCGCACATTCATCAGCCCACGCAGGTCGTCGAGGCGGGCGGCAATCTGCTACAGCATGTGACGAGCGCGAAGTTCAAGTTGCAGGGTGGTTCTTTGGCTGACAAGAGCAGTCCGCTATGCGGTCACCTCGACGTGCGATGCCCGAACCTCAGGCCGGTCCAGGCCGACTACCCGGCCGGTGTCTGACCGTGGCCTCCTCAGCCGCTGGAACGGGAGGTTTCTGGCAACCGGTCAACCGTGGCCGTCTCGCAGCGGTGCAGCATCAGCAGGTCGACCGGGTTGTCCTGCAACGGTGCTTGGTGGAGCGTGCCGGCGGGCGGCTACGATCTGGTCGGCGTGCTTGGCGATCGAGCGTTTGCCATGTATCTCGACAGCTTCGTGAGGGTCTGGGCTCTCGGATCCTCCCTTACGCGCCCCGCGAGAGGGTGAGTTCCATGGCGCGCATCGACTATTTCAACGATCCGTCCGCTCCCAAGCCGAACTCAATCGTTCCAGCGGTGAGCGTGATCGCACGCGATGAGGTGGACCGCATCTTGCTGATCCACCGCACGGACAACGACCTCTGGTCGATCCCTGGTGGTGCCATGGAGCCGGGGGAGTCGGTCCGCCAGGCGGCAGTCCGCGAGACGAAGGAGGAGTCAGGCTACGACGTCGAGATCACTGGGCAGGTCGGCATCTACACAGATCCGAACCACATCGTGGCGTACTCCGACGGAGAGGTCCGTTCCCAGTTCTCGATCTGCCTGACCGGAAACGTGATCGGTGGTCAGGCGCGAACGTCGTCTGAGTCGTCGGAAGTGGTCTGGCAGCCGCTCGATCGCCTCGACGCCCTCAATATTCACTCGTCGATCAGGCTCAGGATCACTCACATGCTCGACAACTCGCGAATGCAGCCCTGGTTGAGCTGACGGGCGTAACCCGACACAGTCGTGCCGGCCCTGTAGCGGGAATGATGCGGGTGGTTTCGCCGCTGGCGACCTTCGGCGCTTCCAACCATGGCAGTGCCTCCGGCTACCACGGGAAGATCGTCCGCATTCATGTTGCGCGATCCAGGTGGGCGTCGCGCGAGCGCACCCAAGCGAGGCCAGGCTGGGCGATCATGTGCGGCAGATGCGGCAACGCGCGTCCTGACCAGGACCTCGCCGACCGGTTCCACACCGCCGAGCCCATCAGCGAGGAGCTCGGCCCGTTGTGGAAGTGTCGCCTCGCCCGGCGATGTCCGCGCGGTGCTGGAGCGCGACGAGGACGGCCCCACCATGCGGCAGCTGCGCAGCCTGTGCTGGGGAGTGGTGCCGTCCCGGCGCCCAGATGATCGACTGCTGCGTCGAGACCAGTGCCTCACGGGGCCGTGAGCGTGTTCAGTGCGGCAGCGAACGGGGTTGGGTCGAGATCACCGCGAACGGCGAGCTGTCCGATGTACCCCTGGCACAGAGCCACGAAGACTTCCGCGAGCTGCTTCCTGGGAGCCTCCTCATGGCGCGGCAGGAGTGCCTCGATCGCGTCACGAAGGTCATCGAGCTGGCCCGCGACGAGTTGCGCGAGCACTGGCGTGACAGCTGCCTCGGCGTAGATCTGGGCGATCAGCCGGGCATGATCCTCGTCCCGCGCTCGGGCGCGGATGTGCTCGAAGAAGTCACTGATCGCCTCTGGTGTGAGCTCGGTAGGAAGCGCCTGTCTCGACTGCTCGCAGATGGCGACGATGACGTCGTCCTTGCTCTCGAAGTATCGGTAGATCGACCCGACCGAGAGCCCGAGTGCGTCCGCGACGTCGGCCATCGAGGTCCGAGCGAAACCGCGGGACGCGAACAGCACGCGGGCGGCGTCGATGATCTGCTGACGGCGCGCGTCGAGGTGGGCCTGACTAACTCTTGGCATAGTGAATGAGCCTTCATTTTATTTGCTAGGGTCCTCAGGGTAACCACAACCGTGACCCAGGAGGCGACCACGATGCGCTATCAGACCTTCGGACGACGAGTGGGCCTGCGGGTCTCGGAGTACGTGCTGGGCACGGCCAACTTCGGCACGGGGCCCACCGCGACGGGCGCGGAGGGCGCGCGGGCGATCTTCGAGAGGTTCGTGGAAGCCGGCGGCACCACCTTCGACGCCTCGAACATCTACCGGAACGGGGAAGCGGAGACCCTGCTCGGCGAGCTTCTGGGCAACCGGCGCGACGACTTCGTCGTGATCACCAAGTACACCGGCAGCCGGAGCCACGAGGTGCGACCGGGTACTACGGGCAACAGCCGTAAGGTCATGATTCGGTCGGTCGAGGAGAGTCTGCGCCGCCTGCGAACTGATTACATCGACGTGCTCATGCCGCACTTCCCGGACGGGGTGACGCCGATGTCGGAGATCCTGTCCGGGTTCGAGGACCTGGTTCGAGCGGGGAAGATCCGCTACGGCGGGCTGTCGAATTTCCCGGCATGGCGGACCGCTGGTGCGGCCGTCCGCGCTGAGCTGACCGACCCCGCACTGCTGGTTGGTATCCAGACCGAGTACAGCCTGGCCGAACGGTCCGCCGAGCGGGAGATCTTGCCCATGGCGCAGGCTCACGGGCTCGGGGTGGTGCTCTATTCGCCGCTGGCCGGTGGGTTGCTGACTGGGAAGTACCGTCGTGGCGAGTCCGGCCGGCTCACAGCCGAGGGAGCGGTCGACGAAGGCGGGCAGCGTGCCGCTGTCGTCGACGTGGTGCTCAGGGTCGCTGATGAGGCGGGGTTGAGCCCGATCCATGTGGCCCTGGCGTGGCTGCGCCGGCGTGCCGGGCTCGCACAGACATCGTTGATGCCCATCGTGGGGCCGCGCACGATTGAACATCTGGAGACGTACCTCGGCGCGCTGGACGTCGACCTTGATCCTGAGCACTACCGGCTGCTCGACCAGGTGAGCATGATCCGGCTCGGCGCGCCGCACGAGGACGTGGCCGCCGCGTTGTCGCACGGCACCGATGGGGACCGTTCCCTTCTCGACGTCCCCACCATCCCGGTCGCCTGACCGCTCTCTTCGAAGGAGTCACCATGTCTGCTGCTGTCGCTGCCATCAATGTCGACTGTGCCGATCCGTCCAGCCTTGCCTCTTTCTGGGCACGCCTCCTTGGCGCGGACGTAGTCGTCGAGACCCCCGACTACTGCGCCGTCCAGGCGGGAGGTCTTTTCCTGGGCGCTGTCCGCGTCGAGGGTTACCAACCCCCGACCGGGCCCTCGTTCGGTGGCTCCCGGCAGATGCATCTGGACGTGACTGTCGACGATCTCGACGCCTCCGAGCGCGAAGCCCTCGCCTTGGGCGCTACCAAGGAGGAGCGCCAGCCGAACCCCGAGCGGCACCGTGTTCTGCGTGACCCTGCCGGACACCCCTTCTGCATCCGCGCTTGAATTGGCGGCTCGGGTTTCTGCGCTGGCACGATCACCCATCTCTGGGCGTCTGCGCCGGTTCTGCAGGGATCGCCGTGCGCCTGGTGCGGCCCATGGCCCAGATCCTTGCTCGGGCTTCTCGCTGCACCATTGGGTCGAGCCTTGAGCACAGCTGTCCTGCACGCGCACCCCGCACGTGCCGGTTCAGAAGCCCACCAAAGTCACAGTGTTAGGACAAGGGCGCCGATCATGGCCACCATTTCGAGGACGCCCAGGACGGCGAGAGCGAACCCACCATCAACTGGTCTGTTGTTGCTCCGGCGGATGTCGATTCTCCACACCACAAAGATCCATACCGCGAACAGCAGGCACATGAACACCGCGGTGTCGAAGGCCCTGCGTTCACCGGGCGTGGCGCCCTCGATGCGATTGCTCAGTCCGGATCCGGACCACAGGCTGATGTACCAGACGAACGGCCCGACAAGGAACATCGCGATGCCGAGCAAGCACGCCACCCCGTAGAACCAGTCGACGGACGGTGATCGCTTCCTGTAGGGGCTCTCAGACATCTGAAGTCATCGCCCTTCTCATTCGGAGGTTCTTCACTTCAACCCTGATCGGTCGGTGGGAGACGTCCGCGAAACCCGACACCATGGCTGCTGTCGCTTGCTCGGCGCGGTGCTTCCGTGTCTGAAATGTCGTGGCGCAACGTAACGTTGCCCACCCTGCACGGTCGAGCAATCTCCGCAGACTTCACCCCGCTGCGTACTGAACGGCATCCACCGCGGGACGCATCCCGGGACCAGACGAGCAGGACCTGCTCAGACAGCACAGCCCAGGGGTGTCAGGGCCGTGTGGTCGGCCTCCGCCCGGCGCGCCACCCCAGTTGCCGGTCTGGGGGATGCCGAGGACTGCCACAACCCGTCCACGTCCCATTGGTTGACCAACCGTACATAGCCCGTCCCCTCGAGTCCTCTTCCGCGGCACCGCGCGGTGGTGTGCTCCTGTCGGTGGCAGCCCCTGGGCTGAATGCGCCGTTTGTCCTTGATGGGCCCTTCTCAGAACGAGGTCGCTGTCGATGCCGTCGTCGCCTGCCGCACCGGAACCATCGGCACCACCCGCGGAACCCGGGTCGGAAGGTGCTACGCGCCGGGTCCCGCACGAGCACTGGATGGCGATCGTCACGGCGGTCGCCACCATTGCGACGGTGGTCAGCGAGACGCTCGTGGCCGTGGACGCAGGGACCGTGGAGGTTCGCGTGGTGGGCGACAGCCCGGGCAGCGCGGACCTGCAGTCCGCCGTGGACCGTACCGCTGGGGTGCGGGTCGCCGTAGGTCGCCGCCGACCCGCATCGCGCTCCTGCTCTCGCCCGGGCGGGTATCTTCGGTGGACGCGCGGTTCGCACGTCGCAGTGCCCCCAGGTGAGGCTGTGTCGCTGCCAGAACCGAGTGCAACCAGCGATGCGCTCGCCCGCGGCCAGTACGAACGGACTGGTCGCCTAGTCTGGGAGCTGTGCCACCAGCGCCGCCCCCAGGTTCTCGGTGGCGAGGTACGGGTTCAGGTGGGGGTGGCGGCTGCCGACGGCGACGTCCCGCCAGAGCCGCTGGAGCCGGCTCGTGGTGCGGAAGCCGCTCGCGCCGTGCAGGTCGAGCATCAGCTCGACTGCAGCACGGCAGTCCCGTGCGGCATCGGCAAGATCCAGGTGCAGCCGAGGACTGTCCAGGTCGGACAGCCCGCCCGTGTCCGCCCTGCTGGCGGCCGCGAGCATGGTGTTCTCTGCGCGGTGCACAAGATAAGCCGCCTCTGCTAGCCAATGCCGTGCGCCGGGCGATTCTCCCATCCGAGAGTACGCAGTCATGAACGGCTTGCGGTCCGAACCGAACATCGCGGTTGTCGCGTCGAGCGCTCCCTGCGCAGCCCCTACCACTGGGCCCAGCACGGTCATTGCGTACAGAATCCGGTCGCTGGGCCCGAACGGAACCGCTGCCGCCAACCGCTCGTCCGGCACCATCAGGTTCTCCGCGACCAGGGTGTGGCTACCTGTTCCTCGCATGCCTGCCATGTGCCAGGTCCGGTTCACGCTGAGCTCTGCCACCGGTACGACGGCGAAGCGGACTGCACCGTCGACTATCAGCGCGACGCCGGCCCATACGGCGTCCTCGCACCCGGAGACGTTCGGCCAGCGACCGGTGACGCGTATGCCGCCGGGCACGCGCTCGCCGCGGCCGCCCGGGCTGCCGGAACCGCAGAACAAGGTGTCCGGATCGGCGAACAGCTCCGCTGCCGTAGCCTCGGGATAGGAGTGGGCGGCGAGATTCTTCGCGGTCGCCGAAGTCCCGGCCACCCAGGCAGACGACGGGCATGCTCGCCCGATGGCGGTCAGCTGCCGGGCGACGGCCACCGTGTCCGCCCAGGCGCCGCCGTGGGCACGTGGCGCTCGCAACGCGAGAGCCCCGAGGGCCCGCAAAGCGTCCAGGCTCTCCGGCGAGGGGCGCTCGTCCTGCTCGGTCTTCTCGGCGTGGGCACGCAGGACCTCGAGGAGGCCGGCCTCCGTGGCGTCTTCTGTCACAGTCCGACTCAATCAGCCGCGACGCAGAGGCGCCATACGCGATCAGTGCGGGTCCATACGAGGCCGTGCGCCGGGCCCGCGCCGTAACATGCGATATATGGATCTGATCGGCGAAGTAATCCGCTCGGTCCGTGTGGGCTACCCGGGCGCGCGCCTTATGCGCCAGACCGACCGGCGTGGTGTCCGGTTCTCCGCCTTCGACGGCAGCGGATTCCACATCATCGTGAGCGGCAGCTGCTGGCTGATCACCGAGCATGACGACCCGGTCGAGCTGCGACCCGGCGACGTGGTGCTCGCCTCGTCAGGTGCCGCGCACGGCCTTGCCCCCGTCCCGGGCCAGCTGCGGGACCTGCCTGCCGTCGTGCTGGGCCCGTTGCCGCCGGAGCCGGGACCCGCAGCCTTCGAGTTCTTGTGCGGTGCCTACCGTCTTGAGCACGGACCGGCCCCGCAGTACCTACGCTCGCTCCCCGACCTTGCCGTCGTGTCACCGGACCACCGCGGCAGCCCGCGGCTGCGGGCGCTGACCGACCTGCTGGGCGCGGAGGTGTCCGCCACTCCGGAAGGGGACGACACGACGCTGCCGGCGCTCCTTGACCTGGTCCTCGTCCACGTGTTGCGGCAGTGGCACGAGGAGCACGACCTGGCGGGCCGGCCACTCACCGACGACCCGGCTGTCGCTACCGCGCTTCAGCAGATCCACCAGAAGACCCAGCACCCGTGGACCGTGGACAGCCTGAGCCGGGTCGCCGGGTTGCCCCGGAGCGCGTTCACCCGGCAGTTCGCCGCGGCCGTCGGGCAGCCGCCGATGCGCTACCTGATGGGCTGGCGGCTGGAGCGTGGCGCCAGCCTGCTACGGGAGACAGATGCCCCCCTGGCAGCCATCGCCCGACAGGTCGGGTACTCGACCGAGTTCGCCTTCTCCGCCGCGTTCCGCCGTGAGTACGGTGTGCCGCCGGGCAGCTTCCGACGTAACCCGCCTGGCGTTAGGCCCGAGAACGCTCAGCCACCGTCCGGTTTCGCGGACGGCACCTGAACCTAGCCCCCGGGCCCGCCAGCCGTGCCCGGCAAGGCCCGGGAGGAAACGGGCGGGGCTATGCGCCGGCAAGGTCGAGCTGTGATCAATTACGCAGGAGCGCCTCGCGAGGCCAAGGACCCCGAACGAGGACGAGAGCGATGCGGTCGCAGGGGAACCCGCCCGCGTTGTCGTCAATGGCCTGCTGAACTGTTCTGGTGCAGCGTTAGCAGACCTGCACGAAGGGTCGCCGGCTCGCTGGCGGCCTGGGGCCCGGGTCGGCGGCTGTGGCGCGCTGTCTGAACTGGGCGGCGGTGCGGCTCACACTGACTCAGTGCGGCCAGGGGGCTGTGCCTCCGTCAACACCGAGCGTCATGCCAGTGACATAGCTCGCTCGGTCGCTGAGGAGCCAGGCCGCAGCTTCGGCGATCTCCTCAGGTTGGCCGGGACGACCGAGGGCGGAGAGAGAGCTGAGGCGCTCGACGATGCCTGGGTCCCGCTCCTGCCAAGCGGTCATCATCTCGGTCATCGTGGCGCCGGGCGCGATGGCGTTGACGCGGACACCATCGCGGCCGTACTCGGCGGCGGCAGCTCGGCTCATGGCGATGACAGCGGCCTTCGTCGCCCCGTACACACTCTGCCCGGCAGCACCGAAAGTGCCGCCGATGCTCCCGATGTTAACGATCGACCCGCCAGGCGTGCCTTCCGCGGTCATCGCCCGCAGCTCGGCGCGCATTGCCAGCCACACGCCCTTGAAATTGGTCTCCAGTACAGCGTCGAAGGTCTCGCCAGTGACCTCGGCGAGCCGCCCGCCGCCCTGGGTACGGCCAGCATTGTTCAGCGCACCGTCGAGACGCCCCCACCTCTCGACCGCGGCAGCAACTGCTCGTTGAGCGTCACCGGCGTCGGTGGTGTCAGCCTGGACGGCCAAGACGTTGCCTCCACCGGCCGCGATGTCCCCGGCGACCCGGTCGAGCTCAGGCTTGCGGCGGGCAGTGATGACGACGTTCGCGCCTTCGCGGGCGAACAGGCGCGCGGCGCACTCGCCAATGCCGGCCGAGGCGCCGGTGATGAGGATGGTCTTGCTTGCGAGCAGATCGGTCATAATGTCGGTCCCTAGTGAAGGTCGGGTCATTGATCCGCGACGAGCGCCCGGATCAGCGCGTCACGGACGACGGCAGACATTGCGACGTTGTCGGCGTTGTCGGGGTTCGCGGTGACGGCGTGCGCAACACCGCGGAGAGCTGCGCGGAGCGCACTCGTCGCCAGCGCCGCAGTGATCCCTGGCCGAAGCGCACCTACCCCCTCAAGGTCGTCGAAACCGGCGCGCAGAAGCGCGCCACTTCGTTCTACCTGGCTCGGCAGCGAGCCCGATGTCGGGTACATCGCCGAATAGAGACCCGGGTAGGCGAGCGCAAAGCCGATGTGCGCATCCCATCCAGCAGCAATGCGGGCACGCGCGTCCCCACCATCCGCTGCTGTGGCCGCGTCCTTGCTGCGGAAATACTCCTCGAACGCCGCATCGACGACCGCGCGGACCAATCCCGACCGGTCACCGAAGTGGTGGTACAGCGACGGAGCCCGCACACCCGCAGCGGTGCAAACCGCGCGCGTAGAGACCGCGTCGACACCGTCACGGGTAGCGATCTCGAACGCGGCAGCGAGTAGGCGCTCGCGGGTGTCGCCATGAGCGTTCTGTAGCACCGCTATAGGGCCGTGGCAACACCGTGTTCTCGTTGTTCCTGCAACTCGTGCACTGCGCCAAGACACGCCGCATCGCGCTCGCAGCACTCTGGTTGCCTGGTGTCGGGCTCGGCCTGGCTGCTGACGTGTCGTCCGCGCGTTGTCCGGCACTGGCAATGGGTGAGCGCGCGGCGAGCCGGTGCTGGCGCTGACTGCTGGTGAGGGGTGGGGCGCGTCGCCGTCGGGTGAAATAATGGGATGGTTTGTCCGGTTGGTGTCTGGGTGAGGTGTCCGTGGCCGTGTTGGTGAGGTCGCGTGACGCAACCGACATCGAAAGGCGAAGAAGTGCCCGACATCGTGCAGAGCCCGTTCGTGATCCAGCCAGGGGCGGTCCAGCGCGGCCAGACCCGGATTCGCGCCTTGAGTGCGGGCGAGACAGTCGCGGACGCCGCCATACCGCTGCTGGTGTGGGAGTACTCGTACGCTCCGCAGTACTTCTTCTCACCCGGTGACGTCAAAGCCGAGTTGCGCCCAGCTGGCCCGGGCAAGACGTCTCGCGTCCTCGGGCCGAGCGAGCTGTTCGACGTCGTGCTCGGCAATCGCGTGCTCGCGGGCGCCGCCCAACGGTTTCCCGAGGCGCCTGTCGCGGGCATGCGCAGCACTTACCGGCTGACCTGGTCGGCCATGGACACCTGGCTCGAGGAGGACGAAGTGATCCACTTCCACGGGCGCAGCCCATACGTGCGGGTCGACGCCCTGCACTCCAGCCGCCACGTGCGGGTTGTGGCGAACGGCGAGGTTGTCGCCGACTCGCACCGGCCAGTGGTCCTGACTGAGACTGGCCTGGTGCCCCGGTACTACCTGCCACGGGTTGACGTGCGTATGGACCTGCTCAGCCCGACCGACGCCGTGAGCTACTGCCCCTACAAGGGGACGGCGCGGTACTGGTCGCTGACCGTGGGTGACCTCGTGGTCCCCGACGTGGTCTGGGGGTACGAGTCCCCGCTGCGCGAGGCGGAGAGGGTTGCGGGACTGGTCTGCTTCTGGCCGGAGATGGGTGCCGGCGTGGAGGTCTACGTCGACGGGGAGCGGATCGGCCAGCCGTAGCCCCGAGATCACCCCGCCCTAGACGGTCCGATCAGTCCTGTTGCTGGACTGCCAAGGGCGGAGCGGCTCTCCCGTGGATACAGGGCAGGGTCAGCGCACCTGCTTGACCCGGGTGACGCTGATCGCGCCCAGGACGCCGAGGAAGGCGCCGGTGAGGAAGAGACCCGGATAGCCGAACGCGGCGATCAGGCCGGGCGCCGCGACCGGGATCAGCGACTGGGGGAGCGACTGCGCGAGGTTGGCCACGCCCAGGTCCTTGCCCGCGGTGTCCGAGCTGGGCAGCACGTCCGCGATGAGGGCCAGCTCGACGGCGAAGAACGCGCCCAGGCCAGCGCCGAGCACGAGCTCGCCGAGGAACACCACCTCGATCGACGGCGCCAGCGCGATCACCGTGAGCCCGACGATGGCGATCGCCGCCGAGATGATCACGAACGGCTTGCGGCGCCGGAGCCGGTCGGAGAGCCAGCCGAGCAGGGGCGCGACGAGGACGATGCCGACCGCGTTGGCGAGGATCGCCTGGAAGACCAGGGTGGGTGCCTCGGCGTCGGACACCCCGAACTGGGCGATGAGGAAGTACGTGAGGTAGCTGGTCGCGGTGAACTGCGTGGTGGTCAAGAAGAACCGCGTGAGCCACGCCCAGCCGAAGTCCGGGTTCTTGCGCGGGTCGAAGACGAACGAGCCGAGCAGGGCCCGCAGGCCGAAGGGCTCCCGGGTGCGCTCCGTGCGGACACGGTCCTTGACGGGTGCCACCATGACGACCATCAGCACCACGCCGATCAGGCTGGGTACCAGGTACTGCACCAGCCCGGCCGGGAAGAGCTGCACGAGGAACGTCGCGGCGACGCCGCCCACGTTCTGCGCCAGGCTGATGAACGACGCCACCCGTCCGCGCCGCTCGGGACCGACCTGGTCCGGGAGCATGGCCACGAGCGCCGCGAGCGCGAAGTTCAGGCCGACCTGCGCGATGCTCCAGCCCACGAGCACCAGCGGCACGCTCGGGGCGAAGGCGATGATGACGATCCCGGCGTAGCCGACGGCGGCACCCGAGAAGATCCACGGCTTGCGCATGCCGAGGCGGCTGGTCGTCCGGTCCGAGAACCGTCCCGCCAGGGGGTTGGCGATCAGCGAGAAGACCGCGCCGACGCCGAGGATCAGGCCGAGGTCGGCGGCGGAGTTGTCCAGGTCCAGCTCGCGCAGCCGCAGCGCGATGGTGATGACGAGCGGCGGGACGAGGGCGATCGAGAATCCGAGGATCGCCAGCGGGATCGCGACCTGGGGATAGCGCGAGCGCAGTGTCCCGGCGGACGCCGGGGTCGGGGGAGCGGCGACGGCCGTCGGGCCGGCGTCGGTGGGCACGGGATGGGGGTTCTCGTCCACGTCGACTTCTCTCTGCGAGCATTCCGGGCTGCGGTGCCCGGGCAGGAGTCAACGTAACACCAAAAAGTTCCGCGTGGAACTTTTTGGTTGGCCCGGCTGGTTCTACCCCTCGGCCGGCCCCGCTGCCGGCTGCAGGAGCTCCTCCAGGAGCCTCATCCCCTCGAGCATGTCCACGTCCGGGTCGAGCAGCCACTGCGTGGAGAGCCCGTCCATGGCGGCGATCACCAGGGAGGCCGCCACCTGCGGCGAGATGTCGGACCGCACCGTGCCGGCGGCCTGCGCGACGCGCAGGATCGCCAGCGCCTCGTCGCGCAGCGACCGGTAGCGCTCGACGAAGAACGTGCGGGAGTGCTCGTTGTCGGACTCCAGCGCCCGGGCCACCATGCTGTGCCGCAGCGCCATGAGGCCCGGCGTCCGCCGGGCGTAGGCCTCCAGGTGCGCGGTGAAGTCGGTCGGGGCGGCGCCGCTGTCGCGGGCGTCGGCCAGGGCCTGGCGGTCCTTCTCGCGGAGCACCTCCAGGAAGAGCTCCTCGCGGGTCTCGAAGTACCGGCGCAGGGCGGCGTGGCTCACGCCGATCGCCTCGCCGATGGCGCGCAGGCTGGTGCCCTCGGACCCCAGCTCGGCGAACACCCCGATGGTGCGGTCGAGGATCTGTTGCCGGCGCAGGATCCCCTTGGGGTACCTGCCGCGCGGTCGTGACCGGCCCTCCGGTCCTGTGCTCCCTGGCCCCGTGCCCTCCGGTCCCGTGCCCTCCGGGGCCTCGGCGCGCTCGCTCTGCGACACGTCCCACCTCCTGTTGCTCGCCGGACCTCAACCTATCAGCGCGAAAAGTTCCACGTGGAGCTTTTCTGTTACGGTGCCCTCATGAACGACAACGCCGTCCAGGTCGAGCACCGGGTCAACAACACGGTCCGCGACCTCCTCGTCCCCGCCCTCTTCCCGCACCGGGCGCCCGTCCAAGTCACGGCCTGGGAGGTGCCCGACGAGCCCGTGCCCTTCGCGGAGGCCGTAGAGCACGAGTTCACGCCGTTCGAGGTGGGCCAGGCCTGGAGCAAGCCCTGGGGGACCACGTGGTTCCACGTCACGGGCTCCGTCCCGGACGGCTGGGGGCGGGCGGGCACGACCGTCCAGCTCTTCGTCGACCTCGGCTTCTCGCGCCTGATGCCCGCCTTCCAGGCGGAGGGCCTGCTGTACCGTCCGGACGGCACGATCATCAAGGGCGTCGAACCGTTCAACCACGTCATGGACGTCGACGGCGGCGCGGTCGACGTCTTCGTGGAGGCGGCGTCCAACCCGAACATGCTGGAGCACTTCTTCGCCTCGGCCCCGCCCACCCCTGCAGCGGGGATGGCGGCGGCGCTCCCGGGGACCTTCCTGCCCGCCGGCACCTCCCGCATCGCGCGCCTGGGCCACAAGGCGACGGCCGGCACCGAGCCCGTCTACACGCTGCGCGACGTCACGCTCGTCGAGCGCGACCTCGACGTGGACGCGCTGCTTGCCGACATCACCGCGCTCGTCGGCCTCGTGCGCGAGCTCGACGCGGGCCTCCCGCGCCGGGCCGAGATCCTGGCCGCGCTGGACCGGGCGTGCGACGCGATCGACCCGGACGAAGTCACGGCGACCGTCGCGGCCGCCCGGAGCGAGCTCGCGGGCGTGCTCGCCGCCCCCGCCCACGCGACCGCCCACTCGATCGTCGCCGTCGGCCACGCGCACCTCGACTCCGCCTGGCTGTGGCCCACACGGGAGACCGTGCGCAAGGCCGCCCGCACGTTCTCCAACGTGCTCGACCTGATGGACGCCGACCCCGAATTCGTCTTCGCCTGCTCCAGTGCGCAGCAGCTCGCGTGGGTCAAGGAGTTCTACCCCCAGCTCTTCGAGCGTATCCGGGCTCGGGTCGCCGAGGGGCGGTTCGTCCCCGTGGGCGGCATGTGGGTCGAGAGCGACACGAACCTGCCCGGCGGCGAGGCGCTGGTGCGCCAGTTCCTGCACGGGCAGGGGTTCTTCCTCCGCGAGTTCGGGACGCTCTCGCGCGAGGCGTGGCTGCCCGACTCCTTCGGGTTCACCGCGGCCTTCCCCCAGATCGCGCGCTCGGCCGGCACGGACAGCTTCCTCACCCAGAAGATGTCCTGGAACGACACCAACCGGATGCCGCACCACACCTTCCTCTGGGAGGGCCTGGACGGCACCCGCCTCTTCACGCACTTCCCGCCGAACGACACCTACGGCTCGGACCTGGGCGCCGCCGACCTCGCCAAGGCGCAGCGGCAGCACGCCGAGAAAGCGACGTCGAACACGTCGGTCACCCTGTTCGGCTGGTCCGACGGCGGCGGCGGGCCCACCCGCGAGATGATCGCCGCCGCGCGCCGCACCCGGGACCTCGAGGGCTCCCCGCGGGTGACGCTCGGCGCGCCGGCCGACTTCTTCGCGGCGGCCAAGGAGAACCTGCCGCACCCCGCCGTCTGGACGGGGGAGATGTACCTGGAGACCCACCGGGGCACCTACACCTCCCAGGCCCGGACCAAGCTCGGCAACCGGCGCAGCGAGCACCTGCTGCGCGAGGCCGAGCTGTGGAGCGCGACGGCCGCCGTCCGCGGCCTGCTCGACTACCCCTACGAGCGGCTCGACACGATCTGGCACACGGTGCTGCTCCAGCAGTTCCACGACATCCTCCCCGGCTCGGCAATCGCGTGGGTCCACGAGGAGGCCGAGGAGGCCTACCGGCGAGTCGGCGAGGAGCTGGAGGGCATCATCGCGACCGCCCAGCGGGCGCTCGCCGGCGACGGAGAAGCCACCGTCGTCTTCAACGCAGCGCCGTTCGCGCACGGGGACGTGCCGGCGCTGGGCGCCGCGGCCCTCGCCCCGCAGGACGACGCCGCCGGCCCGACGTCGGACGTGACCCCAGCTGCCGTCCCCGGCGGCTACCGCCTCGACAACGGCCGCCTCTCCGCGCGCTTCGACGCCGCGGGCCTGCTGGTCTCCCTGGTCGACCTGGCGTCGGGCCGCGACGTCGTCCCCGACGGCGAGCAGGCCGCGCTGCTGCAGGTCTTCCGGGACCGCCCCAACATGTTCGAGGCGTGGGACATCGACCGCTCCTACGCCAACGCCGTCACCGAGCTCCGCACGCCGGACGCCGTCGAGATTGCGGGCGACGCCCTGACCGTGACGCACACCCACGGCGGCTCCACGATCGTCCAGCGCTTCCGGCTCGCCGCCGACGCCGCGGAGCTGCAGGTCGAGACTGAGGTCGACTGGCACGAGCAGGAGAAGCTGCTCAAGCTCGCCTTCCCCGTGGACGTGCGCGCCGACGACTTCGCCTCCGAGATCCAGTTCGGGCACGTCATGCGGCCCACCTTCGCGAACACGTCCTGGGACGTCGCGCGGTTCGAGGCCGTCGCCCACCGGTGGGTGCACGTCGGCGAGCCGGGGTTCGGCGTGGTCGTGGCCAACGCGTCCACGTACGGGCACGACGTGACCCGCTCCACGCGCGCCGACGGCGGCACGACGACCCTGGTCCGGCAGTCCCTGCTGCGCGCGCCGAAGTTCCCGGACCCCGAGGCCGACCAGGGGTCCCACGTCTTCCGGACCACGATCGGCCAGGCCGCGACGGTGCTCGACGCCGCGGCCGCCGGCTACCGGCTCAACCTTCCCGTGCGGCACGTTCCGGGGGACCCGGGCGCCGCCGTCGATCCGATCGTGACGGTCTCGGCGCCGTCGGTCCTGGTCGAGTCGGTGAAGCTCGCCGAGGACCGGTCGGGCGACCTCGTCGTCCGGTTGTACGAGGCGGAGGGCGCGCGGACCGCGGTCACACTCGGGCTCGGCACGCCCTTCTCGACGGCGTGGCGCACCGACCTCCTGGAGCGCGACCTCGGCGAGCAGACCTGGACGGGCGGAGAGCCGATCGACCTGGAGCTGCGCCCGTTCCAGATCGCGACAGTTCGGGTGCGGGCGGCCGCCTAACATCAATACACGATCGGTACCGAGTTCAAGCCGGCGTCGCGGGCCGATGGCAGGCACCTCAGTCACTGGAGTCGCTGGTAGCCGACTCGACGGCAAGTCAGCCCGGTCCGGCGGCCTCGACCAACTGGACCCATGTTCAACGTGAGAAGAAGACGACCGTGACCGCTCAGCCGCTCTCGGTGCCCGATGGGCTGATCTCTGGTCGGGATCTCGGCCCAACGGGTCCTGCTTGCTGACCAGGTAGCCGTCGCCAAGTTCGGTACCGACTCCTCAATCGAGGAGACTGGTCGGGAACGGCGAGTACTTGATGATGCGGTGGCCCGCGCCGCGGAGGCGGGAGTCAGCAGACAGGGAGTGCTTGAGTTCTTTCGGGCGCAGATCGAGGCGAGCGAGTTCATCCAGCGTGGCCTGCGCGACCCGTGGGCGTGGAGTCCCGGGCTGGCGCCGACCCGACACCCCGATCTGGCCATCGAGGTCCGGCCAGGGCTGGATCGGATGACGGTCGCGCTCATCGATCATCTGGCTGCGACCGAAGGGCTCCGACGACTCACTCGTCTCTGCGAGCACTCGCTCGCGCGTGCCGAGATGGAGACCAGGGTCGCCTTTGGTCTGGACCAGCTGCATGCGGGGGTGCCGCAGGGCGCGACCTCAACGGTGTGTGGCCGATCCGGACCGAACTGCGCCCGGCAGTGATGGGAGGCGTCCTGGTCAAGGCTGTCGGCGGCGGGTTGAGCTATGCGCGCAGGGTGTCTCGTCCCCGCTCCCAGATCGCGTCGAAGAGCTCTTGGGGGGTCTCGAGCTGCGGGAGATGTCCGGTGCCGGGCAGCAGGGTGAACGATGATCCCGGGATGGCCGCGGCGTAGGCCCGTCCGTAGCCGGGATCGACGATCCCGTCGCTCTCGCCCCACACGACGTGCACGGGCAGGTCGAGGTTCCTCAGGCGCCCGAGCAGGGTGGGGTCTGCCATCTGGGGCCCCGTGTAGGCCAGGAGCGCCGGTAGGTCAGGACTCGGTGCGGGGGCGCCGGCCGGGGCCACGGGGATCTTGCTTGAGTCGTGCCAGGAGATCGCGGTGATCTCGGTGGGCGAGAGACCGCTGACGTCGGTCACGGGATGGCCCGGGATCTCGACGCCGATGCCGTCGACGATCACGGCACCACTGACGCGAGGGCTGCCCAGCAGGGCGATCTCGGCTGCGAGCCAGCCGCCAAACGAGTTGCCGACAAGCGTCACGTCGGAGAGGTCGAGCCGTTCGACGAGATCGACGTACATCGCGGCCAGGTCGCGCGTGGAGCCCAGTTCCTCGGGCCGTGGTGTGCCGGCGAATCCGGGGTGGGTGGGTAGCAGGACGCGCGAGTGGGTGCGTTCGGCGAGAAGGTCGGCGAAGCCGCTCATGGTGCGCGGGCCGCCACCACCGTGCAGGAGCACGAACGGCCGAGTCCGATCCCGGTCCTCGACGGTCACTGGTGTTCGTCCGGCGGCGACCGAGACGGTGACGTTGCGGGTGAGGCGAAGGTCCTTGACGGACGCGAGAGGCGGCATATCAGGAACCTTAGATCAGGAGACTGATATAAGCAACCATAGATAAGTAAGTTGATACGATGGGCGGGTGAACCACAGTCCTGCCGAGGTGGCCCTGGCCGTCAAGCGCCTCCAGTACCGGCACCACCGCGCACTCTCCGCCGTGCTGGCGCCGCTCGGGCTGTCGCTGGTGCAGTGGGACACCTTGCGCCATCTGCATCAACTTCCGCAGTCATCCCTGCACGACCTGGCGGTCCTGACGTTCCAGACGGATCAGTCCTTCGGTACGCTCGCGGCCCGGATGGTCGACAAGCGTCTGATCGAACGTGTGCCGGGTCCTGGGCGTGCGGTGCGGCACCGGATCACTGTCGAGGGCGAGCGTCTACGCGCGGCTGGGCAGGAAGTTGTCGACGGGGTTTTCTCCGCCTCGATGGGGGAGCTCAGCGGCGCCGAACTGAACCGGCTCGGAGATCTGCTGGACAAGGCGCTGGGTTCTGGCTCGAGTCGGTAGCGCACCGTGGCCGCCGCCGACGCTTAGGTTGCCTGGAGTGCGGGGGCAGCGGATCGCGGAATGGGGGCTGCGGAGGATCGAGGTGCGTACGTGCGTGCTGGCGTGGCAGTTGGCAGGCGACCTCCACGCGCTCGACCGGGAGAAGCGGACCGTACAGCTGATCGATCTCGACGGGGAGACCACGGGGATCGACACAGGCGGCCGCGCGGTGGTGTGGACCAGTGTGCTGGACAACGTGGGGACCGGGTATGTCTTGCTCGACGGCCAGCCGCATCGGCCAGGGAGTAATGATGTGGCCGAGGCTGATGGCCCGGGCGTTGAGAAGTCCATGTCTTGCACGACGTCTCGTGGCGACACAAGTGAACGCCTGGGGCGTATCCCTGGCGCGAACACCCCTGACGTGGGCGGACGGTTGCGCGCGCCCTTCGGGTGCATAGAGATCGCCCGGCGCCCGTGCCGCCACGTGCGACGGACCTGACCCTTTCGGGATCTTGGTGACTGGTGCGGCGCGATCGCGCGCCAGACGCCCCAATGCTGTGGCCAAGGTAAGTGGTGGGGCCCGACGAGCGACGTCGGCTCCGCGAAATTCTGCCGGCGCACGGGTGTGTTCGTGTCGGTGGCACCCCCTAGGCTGAATGCGCCATTTGTCCCCAGTGGGTCGTTCGAAAAGAGGTTGGTGCCGATGTCGCTGTCGCACTCCGCACCGGAACGGTCGGCGCCACCCGCAGCACCAGCTTCGGAACGCACCGTGCGGCGGGTCCCTCACGAGCTCTGGATCGCGATCGTCACGGCGGTCGCCACCATCGTCACGGCGGTCATCGGCACGCTCGTGGCCGTGGACGCAGGGACCGTGGAGGTCCGCGTGGTGGGCGACGGCCCCGGTAGTGCGGAGCTGCAGTCCGTCGTGGACCGGCTGGAGGCAGAGAACGCCGAGCTCAGGTCCGCCAACGAGGACTATCGCGCGCAGGTCGACGAGCTGCGCGGGGAAGCGGATGCGACGCCGGCTGGGTTGGGTGAGAGTGCGGCGAGCGGTGGGGATGAGGACGGTGTTCGGCGCGCGACGACTGAGCCCATCACCCTGGCCGAGTCGGGGTGCCTCGACCTCGACTCGCTCGAGGCCGACGCGCCCAACTGGGACGTCGGCGACGAGGGCGACGTCTGCGTCGACATCCTCTACAACTTCATCGGCACGGACCTCACCGTTCTGGACGAGGAGCCGTCACTGGCCGACTGTGAGGCGCAGACGTACCTGCGTGACGACGTGGGCGACGTCGCGGCGGTCGTCGGCAGATACATCTGCGCGTCGACGGACGGCGGGCGCCTTGCCCGCATCGAGGTAGTCGGCTCGGAGCGGTCGGAGCGGACCGACCTGTCCGTCACGGTGTGGGAGACGCGACACTGAGGTGGTCACCCACCTCTCCGAGTTCGCACTCCATCGCGTTCGCCCAGTTGTTCCGCGAACCAGCTGGCATCGCCTAGTACTACAGCTATGAGGCGTCCGGCTACGCCCTCCCTGGGCAAACGGACTCAGATCGTCCTGTAGGGCCTGCTCGCCCACGGACAACAGCAACAAGTCTGGTCTGTTCGTGGTCTCAAACGTGGACGTGGACGAAGTCTCCCGCCCGTCATGCCGCACCCGTGAAAGTTCCCGTCCTTGCTGGGGTGCAGGCCGAGCAGATCGATCGCTGCGCCACTACCGGGGTCTTGGCTCCTGCTGCCCGAGGAGGTGGGCCGGTGTCTGTATCCGGGGTCCGGCCCGATCCGCCCCGGACGAGGCTCCCGACGGGCTTGCAGGTTCCTGCAATCTGCCTGGGCCCCGCTGGTATTCACTGCGGCTCTACGAAGCAACGGCCAGGTCGACCGCGTTCTGCCGGCCGCTACATCCCCTATGTCACGAATCGCACACAATCAAAGGAACAACGTGAGCACACCCCGCACCGCACTCACTTCTTCAGGCCGACGCCTGCCCTCGGCCGCCCTCTCGCTGGTCATGGCGGCCACCATGCTGCTCATGGCGCCGTCCAGCGCAGATGCCGCGGGCAGCAGCGGCGGAGACGGTCGGTACGTGAACAGTACCTGCGGAGCCCTCGGGTACACCACCGACAACCGGATCCGAAACGAGACGGTGTCGAACGGCGCAGCGCGGCTCCAGGTCTTCTACAGCCGTTCGAAGAATGCCAACTGCGCCCAGCTCATCAACCTGACCGGCAGCAGTACGCACATGACTGTACGGATCGAGCGCTCCAGCAACACTGGGGACTACGCCGTGGACAGCGGGTCCTACTCGAGTTACGCAGGTGCCGTGATCCTCACCGACGCCGGATCAAGCTGCATCAACCTCGGCTGGTACATCAACAGTGGCGGCGGTTGGCGCTACAACGTCCACTGCGGCTGACCTCGTCGAAGCCGTGTGAGTGGCAGGGCGCGGAAATCTTTCCCCTCCCAGTCCCACCTGAACAGCCTTTCGCCCCCAGGGTCTCCGTCCATCTGGACCAGAGATCCTGAGGGCGAAAGAGCGCTCGGACCGGCGCGATCAGACTGCATGGTGCTCGGCCGACGAGCGCCGATCGTGTCGCTCGGGATGCGACCGCCGAGCAGGCTGGTGTCGCGGCCGACCCAGTGGGGTGTTGACCGACGCTGTGGATGAGGACGTCGGCGTCACTGGTCCTGAGGATGGTTTGAGGGTTGAAGACCTTCGCGTCGTTGGTAGTGGGCGCGTCGGGCGCGGTGTTGGTGTCGTCTTCGCTGGCCGGACCAGGCCAGGACGCGATCGCTGGTGATGGTGACCGTGGCGGCTAGGGCGGCGAACAGTCTTCGCGCCTCGCCGAGGGTGATCGCTAGCAGGCCTGCGACGTCGTCGACAGGTTCGGCGTCGTTCATCACTGTGGCGAGGATGGTCAGGAAGGCGTGGGCGAGCATCGCCAGGGTGGTCCACCGGTGCCAGGAATTCCAGCGGCGGACCGGGTGCTCGTCCAGGCCGGCGTGGCCCCTGGCAGCTTGGAAGTTCGCCTCGACGGTCCATCGGCGTCCCACGACCCGCACGAGGTCGCCGATCCCGGCCGGGCATGGGGTCCAGCAGCGGTACCAGGCCAGCTCACCGGTGGTGTCGTTGCGGCGCACCAGCAGGCCGTGGTGACCGGACCCGAGGTCGGGCCCGTCGGCCCCAGGCTGCAGCAGGTAGCGGCGGTTTCCGCCGACGTTTCACTTCTGCCGTGACCACACCGGACGGCTCCCATACCTGTCCGCGTCGGGCACGCCACGCCTCCTGCAGGTCGGCCACAGCCCACTCGACATCGGCGGTGCCACGATCGTTGAGGTACGGCAGCACGATGCGCTTGCTCGTGGCGTCATACATCACTGCCTGTACGGTCGGCTGGTTCTTGACGGCCGCTGCGGCAGGGTTCGGCTCCAGCTCGACCGCCTGCACCTCCCGCCACGGGACCGACCGGCTCCTGAACACGCCGCGCACCGTGAGGTGGTCTTCGTCGGCAACCGTCGCGGTGCTGACGATCACCCGGATCACGAGACCGAAGAAGAGCACGAAGAACAACCCGACCAGCAGTGCTACCCAGCTCGGCGCTTTGTCGTCGGAAGCGATGTCCCAGACGAGTGCGACGGCGCCGACGGCGGGCACCGTGAGGGCAGCGAGGACCTTGCCGAGCGCGCGGATCCGGTACGTGCGGCGGTAGCCAGAGTTCGTCATTGAGTGAATCCTCGTGTGGTGGAAGGGGCCGCGAAGGGTACGGCGTTGCGCGGTGCCGTGAGCGCCATGGTCAGGGAAGCAGCTCTATCGTCACGGTGACTGTCTGGTTCCTGGCCTGGTTCGTGCCCGGGTGCGGTGGGTCGGTGTCGCCGGCCGTCGCGAGGTCCAGTGCACCGAGCGGTATCCCGCCGCCGTCTGAGATCACCTGCGCGGCGGCGAGCGCGCGTGCCAGGCCGACCTCGGCATTGCTGGTGTACGGGCTGGTTGCGACGGGTGTGGTGCTGCTCGTGTGTCCCACGACGGTGAGCGTGGTGGCGGTCAGGTCTGCGAGCCGTGCGGCGAGGTCGGTTAGGGCGTCGGCTCCGTCGGTGGTGGTGTCGGCGCCGCCTGCCTGGAAGACTGGGTCGCGGAACGTGACGACGACGGACCGGGTAGTGCGCGTGACGGCCCACTGTGGGTCGGCGAGGTCGTCCTGGATGGTCCGCAACCGGTTCGTCGCGTCGTCCGACGGCGGTGGGGGAGTGGGGTCGGCCGGAAGGTTGGTGGCGAGCTGGGCCATGTCTTCGCGGAGCGAGGCGAGCTGCTCGGCCGTTGCCGCATCGCCATGGACGGGCTCCGTCGATGCGGACACCGACCAGCTGATGGCAGCTCCGGTGGCCACCAGGAGCACGCTGAGGCCCGCCGCGCCGGCGGCTGTCAGGATTCCGGGTCGCCGGCCGGACCAGATCTCGTGGATCTTCCGCCGGCCCTCGCGTGCGCCGAGGTGCTCCGGGTCGAGACGTTCCACCCTGGCCCAGCAGGTGTCGGCCTGCCTGAGGTCGCCGGTCTGGGCGTGGACGCGTGCCAGGAGGTCGACGACCTCGACGTCGTCGCTCTCCTGGCCGCCGAGGTCTTCGAGCAGGTGACGTGCGGCGTCGTACCGGCCTTGCAGGGCGTGCCGGGCCGCCGTGTCGACGGCGGTCATCGCCGGCGGCCCTCTCGACCAAGACGGCCCTCGTGCTCAGGGCGGTGTTGCGGGGCAGGTTCGTGGTCGATGAAACGGGCGAGCCGAGCGTTGATCCGCTCGATCTGGGCGACGTCCCCGGCCGCGACCGCCGTCCGGCCGTCGGCCAGCAGTCGTTGCACCTCGTGGCGGGGGTCGGCGTCCAGCTCGCCGGCGAACCCGCTGAACCGTGCGAGCGGAAGCTGTCCGCTGTCGTGGAGCGCGATGATCGCGATCTGCCGGATCGCTGCCGTGCGCCGTTCGATCACCGTGCGGTTGCCGTCGGCGATGGCTTCTTCGAGGTCTGCCTCTGCTCGACGTAGCTCGGCTGCACGGGCTCCGCCGCCGGAGTCTTCCACGACTTCCCGCGCGATGTCTTGCGCGGTACGCCCCTCTTCGATGGTTCGGGGCAGCGCGAGCAGCTCGTCCACCTCGTCGAGCGCGGTATCGGCCTGGAGCAGCCGGCTCTGGCACGTCGCAACGGCGTCCTGGTCGGCCTCGGCCTGTCGGAGCAGGCGGTCGATCTCGTCCAGCAGACCGTCCGAGTCCACGCGGTCAAGGCGGGCGGCAGCCACGACCGCTCCGATCTCGTCCGCCTGGCCGCGCAGATCGTGGTAACGCGCCTCGAGCGCTGCGCGGGCGGTCGTCAGCTCCTCGAAGGTCGGCAGCACGGGGCGTGCGAGGTCCACCTCGATGGGGAACTCGGCGTCCAGGAACGGGATGAACGCGTCAGCCTTGATCCGGAAGCTGGTATCGACGTGCACGGTCACCTCGACCTCCGTACCACGCGGGACGTCACGCACCATGTCGTGCGCGCGCAGGTCGAGCTGGCCGATCACCGTGTTGCGGTCGGCCCGGGAGTGCTCGCCGGACAGGATCGGGATACTGATCAGACCGGCACCGGACTGCCGGTCGACGGCCTGGGTGGTGCGCAGGCCGTGGATCAGCCCAGTGGTCGGCAGCGGAGTGTTGCGGAGCACCAGCGGCTCGACCGTACCGTCCACGAGGCCGATGCCGATCGTGTGGCTCATGGTCGTAGCGCCACCCATCCCGCCGCTCTTGCGCTGGTAGGTGAGGTGAGACCGGTGGTATCCGTCTCCACCGGAGAACCTGCGGGGTCATGGAGCACCACGGTGACCGTGTGGGTCGTGAACTCTTCGGCACGGATCCGGACCGCGAAGGTGCCGTCGGGCCGAAGCGGCAGCGACCCGGTGCTCCACACGGGGGCAGCCGTGGTGTTGCGGAGTTCGACGGTCCACCCCGACCAGTCCTGGACACTGTCGGCCCTGGCCCGGCCGCCGACCAGCGGGTCGGGATCCAGCCCCGCCGGCTCGTACTCGAGGTACAGATGGGTCTGACCGGCGGCCACAAGCATGCTCTTCCGGACCTCCGAGGGGATGCGTCGGGTCGCGGCGTAGACGGCCGCGCCCCGGGCCACGACCGTCATCGGGTCAAGGCTGTGGTCCAGCGGGATGCCGAGGCCGTCCACGGGGTCGGCGAGCATCTGGCGGACCAGCGCGAGCTGGGAAGAACCACCGACCAGCAGAACACGGTCGAACGACTCCGGCCCGAGCCCGCTCTCGGCCAGCGACTGCCGGCACAACCGGACCGAGCTGGCCACCAGCGGTCTCGCGACGGCGTCGAGGTCGGCCTGCGTGAGCACGCAGGAGAGCTCGACGGCGCGGCCGGTCGTGATCGTGATCTCGGCCTCGACCTCGACGGACTCCTGCTGCGACAGCTCGACCTTCGCGCCTTCCGCGAGCTCCTTGAGCTGGGCCAGGACGCCGCGATACCGAGGATCGTCCAGCGTCACGTCACCGAGGTCAGATACCTGACGTAGCCGCGGGAGCAGGTGGTCCTCCACGAGTGCCCAGTCGATCCGCTTGCCACCCAGCGAGTTGTCCCCGGCATGGTTGACGACGAGGAACTCGCCGTCCTCGATCTTCACGACGGCGGCATCGAAGGTGCCGCCACCGAAGTCGTAGACCAGCGAGAACCCCCGGTCCGGCAGATCCGTGGCATCTGCGGTGTAGGCCCATACCGCGGCCGCGGGCTCCTGCAGGAGCAGCGCGGCGCGCAGTCCGGCAAGCTCGGCGGCCCGGCTGGTCGCAGCCGTCTGGTCCGCGGTGAACGCCGCAGGGACGGTGATGACGGCGGTCTCGATCTGATCACCGGTGCGGCGGGCCACGTCAGCCCGCATGGCCTTGAGCACCTCGGCCGACATCTCCTCCGGGGACATCGAGCGGCCCGAGTCCTCGAAGAGCTTGTCCTGGTCGAGGCGGCCCATCCGCAGCTTGAACTCAGCACAGGCGTTGCCCGGGTCGGCCACCACGCGGTCGCGGGCGGCCTGACCCACCCGGACGCTACCCGAACCGCTCAGGTACACGGCCGAGGGCGTGAACTCCAGGCCCCGGCTGTTGCGCACCACCTCGGCGCTCGCCCCCCTCGCGACGGCTACCGCGCTGTTGGTGGTGCCCAGGTCGATCCCGACGTCGATGGTGTCACGCATCGTCATGTCCCCTCTGCTCAGTCACTGCTCGTCCTGCCCCTGCCTGCCGCGTCTCTGGCGCGTGCGTGCGTTCCACGTTCGCCGGCACCGCCACGATGACCTCGCCCTCCTGAATGACCCGGCCCTCGCGGCGCACCGACGGCCGCACGGTCTCGATCACCGTCTCCTCGGTCACGTCGGCGGCGTCCTGATAGGCCAGGACACGCAGCTCCATCCCGACGTCGAACCGGAGCCCGTCGTGGCCGTCCGCCTCGATCCCGGCGGCGGACAGCCGGTCCGCCGCGGCGCTCAGGTACCGGCTCGCCCAGCGCACCGCACGTGGCGCGTCCTGTTCCGCATCCGGGCCATCCACCTTGCGACGGGCGCGCCAGATCTCGGTAACAAGGTCGGCCACGGTCTCGTCAGCCAGCTCGCCGGGGGCCGCACCTGCCTCGGGCTCCTGGTCCGACGGTGGGGGCGTACCGCCCACCACAACGGCCGCGTTCGCAGCGCCCTGCGCGGGTGGCCGTATCCGGAACTCAGCGGGGACCTGCCGCTGCCGAAACCAGGCTCTCAGGTTCACGGTCACCTCCTGGATCGATCCACGAAGAAGTCGACGATCTCGCCCAGAACGCCCAGGACTATCAGGCCTCCGAGGAGAGAACCGCCGATCGACCAGCCGAGCCCCAGGTCGAGCCGGCCGGACAACACCCAGAAGGCCGCCGCCGCCCCCGCGACGAACAGGACCAGGTATGCCAAGCACCCCCCCAGAGCTGCCGAAGCCGACGGGTCGGCGACGGACGGTACGACGACGGCGCCGGAACGCCCCGCCGTCCGTCGGTGGTACTGGAACTGCAGAAGATCGGCGATGTTCGAGTCCAGGAGCGCATTGAGCGACGACGAGTGGGCGAGATGACGAGCTCGGCGTAGAAGCTCGACAGCATCCGTGACGTGGATCTCGTCCGATCTCGAGGATGCGGCCACTGCGTCGTTGAAGTACGCGATCACCCTGTTGTTGATCGTTTGCGCCACCTGGTCCCTGCAGGCACCCACCAGGTCGTCCTCGCTGCTCAGGAGCATCGACAGCGTGGCGAGCGCATCGGACGTCCCGAAGAGCAGACCTCGCGAGTCCGGCAGTCCGGACTCGGGACTCGAGTGCTCCACGGACTCGCAGGCGTCCTGGATCAGGGCGACGATCGGCTCGGTGGCCGCGCGGGCGGCCTCCCGCACCTGACGGGTCTCGAACCCGGCCGAACGTACGAGTGCCATGTGCCGCTGTGCCTGGTCACGGTCGACGGCTGAGGCACGGACCGCCAGCGCGGCGGACACACCGATGACGTGCTCCGGCAACCGCCTGCGCAACGCCCTGAGCACGGCGACCGTCAGCCGGGGGTCGTCGATCTGCGCCGCGCGGCGCCAGACCCAGTCCCAGGTGGCCTCCGCCGTGAGCGCCCGTGCCATGAGCTCGAGGCCGGTCGTCCAGTCTGCCCAGGTGGCTGCGTCTGTGACGGTTCCGTCCGCGTTCGTGTTCTCCAGCGCCCGAGAGTGGGTGACGAGCGCGTGCTCGTGCCAGCCGGGTTGGTCAGGCTGGAACCAGAGCAGCTCGTGCACCAGCCGTGCCACGGGGTCGCGCAGCACCTCGATTGCTGCTCGGCCTGCGTTGGCAAGGTCGGACGGCGACAGCGGGCGGTCGGCATCGGGAGCGGGTGACACGTGGTACGGGTTTGCCAGCTCCGCCTGGTAGCGGCGGATCTGTCGGGACGTGGCGTCGGTGGGCAGGCCGGTGACCCGGAACGCGTTGTTCAGGTAGAGGTTGTGGCCTTCGAGAGGGCGTAGCACGCGGCCGATCTCGCGTGTGGTCTCGGTCGAGCTGTTCATGACATCAGCCCGCGGTCGGGTGCGGGAGCGGCGTCGGCGCGGCGTCGGGCGCACCAGGCCGTGAGGACGTCTGCGAGCTCGGCTGCGTCGGCTGGTCGGTCCGCAGGGTGCCGCTCGAGGGCGTGGAGCACGGCTTGCGCCAGGTGTTGGTCGACGTCGTGGTTCAGGTCGTGGGGCGAGATCGGCGGCGGGCGGTGCCGCGCCCCGAAGACGGTGACAGCAGTCTCGGCGTAGGGCAGGACATCGGTCAGCAGGAGATAGGCGAGGGCACCGATGGCATAGACGTCCGCTGCCGGGGATGCTCCCTGGCCGAACCGCAGTGCCTCGGGTGCCATGAACGCGAGCGTCCCTTCCGAGCCGGCCAGCCCGGAGCGGGCGTCGACGCGGCGGGCCAGGCCGAAGTCGCCGACCCGGACGCGCAGTCCATGTGGCTCGTCGCCGACCAGGACGTTCCAGGGGGTCAGATCACGGTGCACGATCGGCGGTTGCTCCCTGTGCGCGACGGCGACTCCGGCGCAGATCTGCCGGACGATCTCGACGGCGTCGTCGATGTTCGCTCCCCGGCCGGGACGCGACCGGCGATAGTCGTCGAGGTTTCCCGCGGCTACGTACTCCATGGTGAAGAAGCCACGGTTGCCTGCCGCCGTGGTCACGGTGCCTGCGTCGAAGACGCGCACGACGTTCGGGTGGCCGAGCTTCGAGAGCAGGATGGCCTCCTCGAGCATGCGGCGGGTCTGGGCGAGGGTGCCGACGCGCTTGAACACCTTCATGGCCTGACGGCCCAGAAATCGGTGACGTACGCGGTAGACCTCGGAGTAGGCCCCCTGCCCGAGATAGCGCTCCACCTCGTAGGTGTCGCCGATGTGCAGGCCAGCGGTGAGCAGGCGCACTGATTCCTCCTTCCGAGTCAGGTCCCGGATCGTGGTTCGCAGATCTTTGCCTGGCTGATCCGGGACCCCTCCCGGGTGGTGCGGCTGACGTCGGCGATGGTGGGGGAGGATTCGGGTGTTCTGGATCAAGAGTGGTCCCCGAAATCCTGTTGCCGCCGGTCGCAGTGCACTAACGTCGGTCCGGCACAGCGCCAGGCGGGGCGCGTCATCCAAGGGGGACATGGCGGGTGTCAACGGGACAGGTCATCGGCGGCAGGTACCGGCTGGTGGAACGCCTCGGGGCGGGCGGCCATGGCGAGGTGTGGCGTGCCGCGGACCTGCGTCTGGACGAGCGCCCGGTGGCGCTCAAGCGCACCCACCAGGACGGTGACGCCAAGGGCGCAGACCGGGTCAGGCGCGAGGCTCGCAGTCTGGCCCGGATCAGCCATCCGCACGTGGTCGCCGTGCACGACGTCGTCGACGACGACGGCGAGGTCTGGGTGGTGATGGAACATGTCGCCGGTAGGCCGCTGTCCGAGCTGGGGCAGCTCTCGGTCACCGAGACCGCCCGGTACGGCGCTCAGCTCGCCGGTGGCCTGGCAGCGGCGCACGCCCAGGGCATCCTGCACCGCGACGTCAAACCTGCCAACGTGCTCGTTACCGAGAATGGGTTCGCGAAGCTCGCCGACTTCGGCATCTCACGTCCCCTGCACGCCGAGGAGACCGTGACCGCGACCGGTGCCCTTACCGGCACACCGGGGTATCTTGCCCCGGAGGTCGTCAAGGGTGGCCGGTTCACCGAAGCGGCCGACATCTGGTCGCTCGGCGCCACGCTTTACCACGCGCTCGAAGGCACCACCCCGTTCGGTGACGACAACGCTCATGCCCTGTTGTGGAAGGCCGCCACCGAGGAGATCCGGCCACCTCGCCGGGCCGGTGCGGCCGGCCCGATCCTGCTCTCGATGCTCGCGAGGAAGGCGGGAGACCGACCACACCTCGAACGGGTGCGTCAAGACCTCGCGGGCCTCGCCGGCGACCCGTCCGCAGGCAAGGGGGCTGACCGCGACCGGGACTCCAAGCGCCGCGGTAAGGCTCTCCTCGTCGCCGGGATCACCGTCGTGTCACTCGTGCTGCTCTCGGTAGTGGCCCGGGTCGCCTTCGACAAGTACGAGGGCACATCAGCTGCACAGGCAGGGGCGAACGGCACCGCCGGTACCGAAGCCTCGGCCCTCACCGCTCCGGTTGGCGACCCAGCGACCGCGGACCTGTGCGCGGTGCTCGACGTCGAGGCGCTCGGTGCGTTCGGCGCGACCCGCATCCGTACCGACAGCGGCGCCCTCAATACCTGCGATGTCGTCGTGACGAGAGATGACGGCGCGCTGATCGCGGTCAGCGCCATGTTCAAGAACACAGGGGAGCGGCCCGAGGAACCGAACCGGCAGTTCGGGTCGGTCACCGTGGTGGACAACGAGTACGAGATGCCCGATCAGTGCAGCCGTGATCTGTTCCTGGCGGACAGCGACTACAGCATCTCGGTGGACGTGTGGCAGGAGACGTGGGACCAGACGTCGCAGACGGCGGGCGAGGTCGACAACCTCTGTGAGATCGCCCAGTCGAACGTCGCCCACGCCACCGCAGTGCTGAACGCAGGCGAGCTCCCACGTCGAGCCCGGCCGTTCGCGCAAGGCTCGCTCTACACCCAGAGCGCCTGTGACCTGCTCGAAGGAAAACAGCTCGAGGTGCTGCCCGGTGCCGAGGCCGCGCGGCCACTTGCCGGGTTCGCGGGGTGGGACTGCCGGTGGACGACCGACGACGGCACGGAGCTGCATGTGCAGTTCGAGTACGACCGCCCGCCCACCGAGAGCGACGGCGATCGGTACGTCTTCAGCGGGCGCGAGGTGTTCGAACGGGGCAGCCTGTGGTCCGAGGACTCCTGCTTGGTGGACGTTGTCAACCGTGTCGCGATCAGCGTGGATGGTGACGGCTCCATCCGAGCTGAACTGGTGCGGATCCAGCTCACGGCGGGCGGGAACGAATCGGTCGACGAGCTGTGCGGTCTCGCTCTCGACATCGCAGAACCAGTGGCGGCCGCACTCCCACCAGTGTCCTGAGGCCCGGCCGGGAGGGGTCCCCGAGCCGTGATGCGATGATCACGTTCCACAGCACTCGGAGGCAGATCGCCATGAGGGACATCTCCCGGCCGGACCGCGTCGAGCCACTGGCGAACCACCATGCGAGCTTGGCATTCGGCGTACCGGACTCGGCGCCCGGCACCATCTACGCGTTGTCGGTCTCCGGGGGCGTCCGCCTCAGTGCGGGGGAGGAGCGGGCCGTCGTGTTCGGCCGCAACCGGCCTGATGTTGACGTCTGCGTCGGCGAGGACGACCTGCGCATCAGCCGCAGCCAGGGGGCGGTGACGTACCGAGCCGGCCTGTGGTGGCTCACCAACACCGGCCACCGCGCACTCCAGCTACCTCATTCATTGATGCTGTTCCCTGAGGACGACCCCCACCCCGTCGACCCCGGGTACACCCCCGTCTTCGTCAGCGGTACCGCCCGCAGACAACACCTGCTCGAGCTCTATGTCACGGGCGACGACGGCCGGCGCCCTCGTCCCGCACCCAACTCCGCCACCCTGCGGGACAAGCCATGGGCACTCAGCAGCGACGAACGGCTGGCACTAGTCTCCCTCGCCCAGAAGTACCTGCTACACGAGGCCTACCCACAACCGTGCACGTGGCAACAGGTTGCGGCGGACCTGAGCGGCATGCAACCGTCACAGCAGTGGACCTCAAAGCGTGCCGAGCACCTCGTCGCCGGCGTCAGGCGGCGGCTATCACGCGGGGGAGTGCCTGGCCTGACCCGCGAGGAGGTCGGCGAGCCCGTGGGCAACATGCTCAACCACAACCTCGTGATGGAACTACTCCAGACACGCACCTTGGTTCCACCTGATCTGCTGCTCCTGGACGACATCTGACGGAACGCCCCTGAACCAGACGGCGCCGTGCCGGCCAGAACATCCGCCCGGGCGGACACGTGCTCGATGGAGAAGCAGGTCCGGGAAGACGACCGGCTCGGTCCGACCGGAGTCGTCACCTCAACTGTTTCCGTGTGACGGCTCAGTGGTTCGGCACCACCGGCGAGCGCTGCCTGCCGGGAGGACGCCCTGCGCGGTTCAGCGTTTCCCTTTCTTTGGTCTGCGTCTGGGTGGCCAACGGTAGGACGCCAGAGCCGTCCCGCCGGCAAGTTCTCCACGTGCGGCGCGTAGGCGGCGAACTTGTCGATAATGCCGGACTCCAGCCGTAGAGAATCCGACAATGCTGGTGGTGGCAAACCCGATCCCTGTGTACCCAATGGCGAGATCCAAGGGCTTTACGTCGGCCTGCTCGGTGTACGACCGCTCGTCGACGAGACCACGGTCTGAACTCACCAGCTGGCAAGTGTCGCCCATTTGCATCACGTCGTCACCGCACATGACCGCGTCCGGGTTGAATACCGTTGAAGTCGTGCTGAATAGACACCCGAGGCCAACGGCGAGCGCGACCCCCGAGATCTTGGCCAGTGTTGCTGGCGTCAGGCTCACGGAACCGGACGATAGTGCACGGATTTCGCCATCGGCAAGAGATGTATGCGGACACGGACACCGCACTCTCATGCTCTTTGGGATGAGTCCGTTGGTGGCGGGCCATCCCCGGACCGTATGTGGGTCATGGCTGGCGTGGCGAGCACACCTGGTTGGCGAGACCCGCTGGTGACGATGTTCGTCGGCAAGTCCTACTCCTTGTTAGCCGAGGCCTTTGCCCCGTCAAGCCGACCTGCGAGTCGTTGTGTGACGAGTCGGCGTAGGCGAGGTCACATGCGGCGTAGGTAGTCGCCGCGGTGGTACCGAAGGTCTGAGCTGGCAGGCGGGTCAGCCGCTGGCGGCGTTCCGCCACGCCTTGGCGGCAGTTGTCCGGGTGTGCGTGAGGACCGTCTCATGTGTGTCCGGCACGATCTCCCGTTCGATGTCGATCCGGGCGGCAATCTCTGCACCGGGCGCGGCGAAGGCCTGGTCCCGTTCGGCCAGGACGTAGCTCAGGGGAACACCGGGGGCATTTGCGGCCTACCTCGTCCAGCGCGTCAACGTAGCTGCCGGGCTGCTGGAGGGGCTCTGGAGGTTACGGCGTGGCGATCTCCTTCACGTACGCATGAACTACCGCCACCTTATGCGTCAGCTTCACGAGCGCCTTGTTTACGCTGCGACGTTGCAGCCATCGGAGGAGGCGACCGGGCGGAACGACCGCGCTGTGGGCCTGAATCATCCGGAGTGTGCCTCTGCCGACATTCGCGACCGCGTCGATCAGGGCAATAAGGGCCTCGGCATATTCGATGTCGGACTGCAGTGCCCTGCTCAGCTGCGTCGCGAGCGCGCTGGACAACGCTTCACTGAGATCTGTCAAGCGGGCTGTCCCTTCCTGAGCCAGATTCGTGAGCTCGCCATCAACGCCAACGCCTGGTGCCGAATTGGGGAGCGCTTTCGCGTCTTGCGTGATCGTCGCGATGTCGTTCATCACAGTTGAGTGTCGAGTTCGCATCTTGGACGCCACACGTTCCATCCGTGCGCGATCTGCGTCGATACGTTGCAGTGTTGCCTCGGCGTCGTGTGCCGCACTAGCGATCCATGACGTGTGCGCCATTCTGTCCACGGCGGAACCATATGAAGACCCGCTTGGGACCGGTCCCGGCTTTCGCCGTGATTCACCACAAGGAGCGTCGGGCGCCTGGCCGCGGCTTCCCGAATCTGCCGCGAGGTGCCTATCGCTCCCGTCCTCGTGCGCGGCTTTGCCTTGACTGGTCACGTGGACCGTGGTGGCTGGCGTGCGCGCCGAGCTCGGCACGCAGGACCTGGACCTGGGACCTCCGACCCCGGGCCGACGACGACGTGCCGGGCCCACAACCACACAGCCGACGTTCCCGCGGGAACGACGTCTTCAGACCGGGCACCCCAGTACGGGGACGGCGCCCGGAGCTTCGCGATAGTGCGTCCGGCGAAAGTCGAGCAGTGCCCAGCCTTGGTCTCCGCAAGCGGCGCAGGCGCCCGAAGGGCCACACGAGTTGTGACTCTGTCGAGCCTGGCCCGAATGGCACGTCCGTCGGCGTTGCGACTTCAGACATTTGGTGTGGGCGCCTGATTGGGCAAGAGCGTCCGACGGGGCTGACGAGGACTCGCGGCTCACGCCCTTGGGCATCCTCCGTGCGAACTGTATCTCGAGTCCGAAAGTCTCAGGGCATCGCCCTTGGGGTCGTCGAGCAGGATCCTGATCTTTCGCACTGGGTGTCGGCCTGTGCTGCCGACGCGGGTGGCGTCGACCCCACACGTCGTGCACCATTCGCGCGACGGGAACGGCCTGGGGCGAGTGCGCGACGATTGTCCCGAGAACACCACGGCAACGTGCCGCAGCTACTGGGGCCCAAGTCATGCCGTCCGAGCTCGACGGTGCCGAGGACTCTTATCCGCATCAGACGCTCCCATCAGTGCCTGGCTAGCGACCCCCTAACGAACGGCCGGAGCGCCGGGCAAGTATGCCGGATGGCGATGACCCTGATTGTCTTCGATCCGCGCAGGTCAGAGGTCGCCGCGAGTGATGGGGAGAAGCTGCGCCCGCAGCTCACCGACAAGCCCTCTGTGGTTCTCGATCTGTCGGGTTTCGACCCCGCCCGGCTCACAGGATGGTGGCCACGGACAGCGCTGCGGTGCATGCTGGGAGGCGTGAACGTCACCGACTGGCAAGGTCAGATCCGGGCCTTGCAGGACCAAGTTGCCATCTTGGAACAACTGGCCGACTTGGCCAAGCGCGAAGCCTCAGGCTTTCCAAGTGGCCACCCCAGCTGCGAGGTACCGCTCTCCCGAGCGGAGGCCGACCTGGAGGAAGTGCGCCAGCTGCTGGTGGCGGCGCAGGTGTTCGGCGTGACCGAACGCGATGGCCCCGGGCCGTATCCGTTCGCGGAATTGATTGCGATGACTGGCGCGGACCCGGACCGCTTGCGGGAAGTGCTGGGTCAGATGGTTGCTGACGGCGTGATGGGATCATCTGCCGACGGCCACAACTACTCTCTCGTGCTCTAGTTGGAGCGCCTGGGCACGGACGCCGTCGCCGGTCGTGACCACGGCGTCATTCGTGCCAAAGCGCTACAAAGACCGGAGCCGAGTCGGTTACAAGCCTGCCGGTCGGCGCGACAGCTACCGCTGTGCCCAAGGGGGTCCCTGGTCAACCCGCTCGAGTGATGGCGCCGATCCCGAAGTCCCTCTACCTTTGGCGCGGGTGGGGTGGAAAGGGGCCGGGATGGGTTCGGGAACTGTTGCGCAAGTCGCACGTACCTTGTGGGGCGTCGAGCTACCGCCAGCTCCGGTCGCGCGCTTTGCTGAAAGTGGCTGGACCTACGAGGGAGCGGTCCCTCACCCCTGTCCGAGGTGCGGCGGTGAGCTCCACGTCCTGCGCAAGCCATACATGACCAACGGCAGGCAGCAGCGCTACGTCGCCGTCGTGTGCCCGACGTGCCCGGAGTCGTTCAGGCTCCACGACCTCGGGCTGAAGACAGCCCGGGAACTGCACCTTCCCCAACCGTCGGCGGTGCACCCAGTCGGCCAGCCGGCAGCTCCCGTGATGGAGACGGCTCACGCGGACGTCGACGCGCCCCGGCGTGCCCGCGTCCTGAGGTTTTGGCGGGCAGTCGAGTTCTTCGGGGCACAGGAGGTCAAGCCTGCGAACCCCGGGAAACGCCGCTATGACATCGGCTGGGACGGGCCTCTTCCGTGGCAGACCGGGCACCACCTGCAGCGAGTGAAGAAGTCGAAGCCCGAGAATGTGTGGCGCCACACGGTCTACGGCGGGATCTTCGGGCGGGACCGGATCCACGACCGGATGGCCGAGGTGTTTGGCGAGAGCGGGTTCGACGTCGACGAGCGCACCCCGCGCGGCCAGAGCGCCTTGTTCGCGGTCGAGGTGTCACCGGACGGGCGGTTGCTGCTGGATTCGTTCACGCTGTCACAGGCCGCGTGGGCGCTGGGCAGAACCGTCGGCGGTCCTGGGCCTCGCGCGTCGGACTGGCTCGATGAGTTCGACAAGGCTCAGAAGCAGTTCGCGTCCGACGTCGAGGAGGTCGTGCAGGCGCACGTCGACGACAAGCAGGCTCGTGATCTGGAGGAGAAGGGCATCGCGGTGAGCCGCCGGGCGGACACGCGGCTGCTGTACGCGCTCGTCCGGCTGGCGGCGCAGACGCTCGGCGTCGTCGATCTCCTGGCACCCAGAGGGCTGCGGGTGCAGAGCATCGAGGTGTCGCCGCGGCGGGCGTATGAGCCAGATGCCGACTTCTTGAACAGCTTCCTGGCCGAGGACCTCGGCAGAGTCGCTGACGCCGTGCTGGCCGGCGAGGCCGGACCTGCGTTGGCAACGTATCTTGCCGAGACGCCGAACGGCGACAGGTTCGACGTACGCGCACCGCAGAACCTCGACGCCGTGCTGGACATGTTGGCGCCCCGCCACGTCCCGCCAGGGCGCTGGCCGACGAACCCCGAGCACTCGCTGGCCACGTCTCAGCAGCTGGCCGTGAACCAGTCCCTCGCACGGCTGGGCAAGTCGGCCGGGCTCTTCGGTGTGAACGGACCACCGGGCACCGGCAAGACGACGATGCTGCGCGACCTGGTAGCTGCGCAGGTTGTTGCTCGCGCGGAGCAGCTCGCCGAGCTGGCCACCCCGGCGGCCGCGTTCGAAACGGTCAAGAAGGGATGGCGCATCCCGGGTCATACGGTCGAGTTCCAGGGCCTGATCTCCGCGCTGACCGGGTTCGAGATGGTCGTTTCGTCGTCGAACAACGGCGCGGTTCAGAACGTCACGCGCGAGCTCCCAGACGCGGAGAAGGCTATCGATGCCCCCTGGAAGGACGCGGACTACCTGAGCGAGCACGCAACACGGGTTCTGCAGGACAAGGACGACGAGAGGTCGCCCGCCGGCCCGCGAGCCTGGGGCCTGGTTGCTGCGACGTTGGGCAGGCGCAGTAACCGCAGCCGGTTCGTCAGCCGTCTCTGGTTCACACCGCGGCCGAAAGAAGAAGGGGCGGAGCCGGAGTGGGGCGGCCTCAAGGACTGGCTCGCGGAACAGAGTGAGCTCGTCGGACCCTCCGCATGGGGGACGAGCGTCGACGCTTTCCGAAGTGCTCTGCGCAGAGAAGGCGTGATCCGCGCTGAACGGCAGGCAGCACATGAAGCGCTGCGCGCCCTGCCGGGGCTGCTCAGCGCGAGCCAGATCGCCTGGGAAGCGGTTGAAAACCTGACGTTCGAGCTCGGTCAGGTTCAGGCCGACTGGGGGCGCGCGGAGGCTGCCCACGACGAGGCTACATCCGTAGCGGACGTTGCCCGCCGGCGTCGCCTCGAGCACCACGAGCGCAAGCCTGCCTGGTGGGAGACGGTCTTCACACTCGGGGCCTCGATCCGCCGGTGGAACGTGGAGGACGCTCCGATTGCCGACCGCCAGCGCGAGGCCGAAGCCATTGAAGACGCTGCCGCCGCTGCACTGAGGACCTGTCGTACGGCCCTTGGCGCGATCGAGGACCGGCTCGAGAACGCACGCCAGGCCCTGAAAAATGCTGAGCGAGACGTCTCCGCTGCGCGCTCCGTCGTCGAGCGGACGCGGTCTTCCATGACGGGCCAGCACGTCCGTGAGCACGTGCCTGATGCCGGCTGGCGCGAGTCCGAGTACATGCGCGAAACCTTCGCGCCGTGGCTCGATGTCTCGTGGAACATGGCCCGCACCGACGTCTTCCTCGCCGCCCTGGACCTCCACCGCGCCTTCGTGGTCGGTGCTGGGCGCCCGATGAGTCGCCTACTGGGTGCTGCGATGGACGTCGTCCAGGGAAGCGCTCCGAAGGAAGCGGCAGCGGATGCGGTGCGGGCCGCCTGGCAAGGCTTGTTCCTTCTCGTGCCGGTCATCTCGACGACGTTCGCGTCGGTCGGACGTATGCTCGAGCAGGTTGGTGCTGAAGCGTTCGGATGGCTCCTGATCGACGAGGCAGGGCAGGCCACACCGCAGGCTGCTGCCGGCGCGATCTGGCGGGCAAGGCGAGTCCTCGCAGTCGGAGACCCGCTCCAGTTGGAGCCTGTGGTAACGGCTCTGCACTCTGCCCAGGCGCAGTTGCGTGACCACCACGGCGTCAGTGACACCTGGCTGCCCGACCAACAGTCCGTTCAGACCCTGACCGATCGCGTGACCACGCTCGGCACCAGTCTCTGGCGCGGCGACGAGGAGATCTGGGTCGGTGCGCCGTTGCGTGTGCACCGTCGCTGCGACGAGCCGATGTTCTCCGTCGTCAACGACGCGGTGTATCGCGGGCTCATGATCCAGGGTGACCCCAGTCGTCCTGACCGTTTCGGGCTCCTGCCTGAAGACGAGCCAGCGCCGGAGCCGCCGGTCTTGAATCGGCCGGTTGAACAGAGCCTGTGGCTCGACGTGCGTTCTGACGCTACCGACGGGAACTGGATTCCAGCCGAGGGCGACGCTCTGGCTGAGTTCTTGCACGAGGTCATGCGGCGCCACGGTCTCCGAGCCGAGGACATCCTCGTTGTCAGCCCCTTTCGAGTTGTAGCCGACGAGATCAAGAAGATCGCCGAGCGAGTGTCCAAGGAGGTGACCGGCAACTCGGACATCAAGGTTGGTACCGTCCATGTGTCCCAGGGGAAGCAGGCTCCGGTCGTCTTCCTTGTTCTTGGCGGCTCCACGGCCGGTGCTCGAGCCTGGGCCTCGGGCCGACCGAACCTCTTGAACGTCGCCGTGTCCCGCGCTGAGCACCGTCTCTACGTCATCGGGAATCGGGACGCGTGGAAGGACCACCCATACTTCAGCACCCTTGCGGGCCGGCTTCCCACTCGTACGGTCGGGGGCAACGCACTGGCCTGAATATGTGAAGACCGAGCTGTTCTTCTGTCAGACAGGACGCCGAGTTCCAAGCGTTCCAAGCCAGCAGGCGGAAGCCTTGCTAGAAGTCGACCACTTCACTGGTCACGAGGCTGGAGCGTGGACCACCGTGGGCTGGGCTGGGCTGGGCCGCCGTCAGGGGTTGGCGAGCATCCACGCGAGCACCCGGTCGAAGCGCCTCACCTCGAGGTCTTGTCGGGTGATGGTCCAGTACAGGATTCCCATCGACACCCCGACCCACTGGGCGAGCACCACCCAGTCCTCCGGGCGAGAAGGGTGCTCGTCCGGGCGCTGGAACGCGGAGGCCCAGGCGGGGTCCCCGTAGCCGTCGAAGTCGTAGGCGTGCCCGCCGAGTTCCCACTCGCCTCCGCCGTCAGACTGCTCGGACCAGACGCTCTGGAGCGTCTCCCAGTGGGGGTGGGTGGCACGGGTCTCGTCATCGGGTGGGCAGGAGGGCAGCGATATGCCGGGGACCAAACGCAGGTCTGGCGTCCGCCGCAGGGCCTCGTCCAGTTCCTTAGGCGAGTCGTACTCGTAGGGCTTGTAGTCGGGCGTGGTCGCCCGTTCCTCGACGGGTGTTCCGGCCGGCACGTATGCGGCGCCGCCGGGTAGGAGGGCGTCGTCGAGTTGGATGTTCGCGAACAGGAGGACATGGCCGTCGGGTGGCAGCGGCAGGTCGGTGGCGCTTGGCGGGATCGCTGCCAGGTCGAGCGTCACGACGAGCTGGTAGTCGGTGGGCCGCCCCTGCGTCCTGGCTGGGGTGGGTGCGTCGGGCGGGAGCATGAGCGGGGTGCCGAACCGGCCGACGACCGCGCCGCCGCCGTCGGGCGCTGTCCGAAGTGTCGGGCGCGCGAGGGCGAGCCACCGGTCGACGTCGTCCGCCGGGACGCCCCGGTCGAGCGCCCGGTCACGGAACTGGTCGGCGACTCCCTGACCAGCCGCTTCTCCATCGAGTATGCGCATGGCGGGATCTTATGAGCGGTGCCTGACACGCCCGCCAAAGAGCGGTGGTGTTGCGTGCCGATCACTGCACGAGAAGTGACCGTACAACTGACCCACAACGAGTGGTCCGTTGTGGGTCGGCCTGACCCGAGTTACCCGTGACGGACCGACAAGCAAGGCGCAGGCGTCCACGAAAGCAGACGGACAGTGCTCCTTCGCACATGGGAACCCTGAGCGCCCGCTACTTAGAGTGCACAAGTTTCATCCCCTACGTACGCTTCATCCCGAGACGAATGATCGAAACTCATGCAAATCCGTCGTTCACGAGAGTTGAGGGGTGAGCATGTCCCGAGGTGGCCCTCGCGATGCCGCATCCGAGTCTGACTCCTTGGGAATCGGGCTCGGTGGGAGCGGCGTTCACGGTCGGGACAGAGAACTGCGGTCGATCAGATCGTTCGCTTTCGATCTGGACCCGACGACCCTGGTGGTCAGCGGTCTCAGTGGCGCAGGCAAGACGACTACGGTCCTCACCGCGCTCGAGCGGGCCGGTCTGGGGGAGCAGGTCGTCCGGATCGTGCGTTCGATCTCGCCGAGACCTCACGCGCAGCTGTCGGCCAAGGGGCCAAGGCTCGATCTGTCGGGACTGGTTGCCGCCAAGGGTGGGCGCATCGCGCTGGACCCGGACGGATTGTTCGAAGCGCTTGGACCAGGTGCCGCCTCCGGTGGGCCTCGAATACTTTTCGTCGACGACGTCGAGGTGCTCACTGCCGATCGGGTCGCATGGTTGCGGCGCCTGACTGAGACGGCCTACGACAACGGGTGGCGGGTGATCGCCGCTGCCTGGCTCCTTCCGGATCATCCGCAGCCGAGCGGGATGGATGTGGTGGCTCTCGGTCCTCTGAGCTCGGTATCACTGCGACAGGTGCTGCAGGAGGAGCTCCACCAGCCGATCGCTGAGGACGTCGCGGAACGGTTGCGACGGTGGAGTGGGGGAGTGCCGCAGGTTGCGCTCGAGCTTGCGGCCGGGCTAAGCCCCGAGCAGTTGCGCGGCAGCACCGGTTGGGCGGGTCCGGTGAGCGTCGGGCCGGCAGCGCGGCGTGCATACCGGGTCCTGCTGGACGGACTGACCGACGCTGATACCCGAGACCTCGCCCGTGCGACCCCTCGCTCGGGTGCACCTGCGCGCAGTACCGACGAGCTGGGCGCGCAGCACCCGCTCCTTGCGCTCCTCTGCCAGGACGAGTACGGCGCCGACCAGGCTGCGGGCGTGGACGACGGACTCGGCCCGGCCGACCTGTTTGCCGCAGCCTTGGACGGTCTGCACCTTGAGGACCTGGCAGGCGCGACCTCGGCCGGGATCACCCCGCGCATCACGGCGGGCGTGGTCGCCGTCGCGCTCCTGACCGGTACCTCTCTCGTGGCGGGACGGACCGGAGAGCGGCTGCTGCGGCACATGAGCCCTGAGTGGACCGACCACTTGTGGTGGCACACCGCACCGTCCGACCAGGCGATTCGAGCCGCGGGCGCGCGGGTGACCGCCACCCTCGTCGTGCTGGAGGGCTGCGGCCAACTGCTCGATCCCGCTGGGTTCCGGTCTGACCTGGACCTGCTCGACCAGGTGCCCGACGCGCACTGGGTGGGAGTGTGCATCCGGGTGCGTGGCCGTTTGCTGCTGGGAGACGTTGCCGGTGCCCGTTCATTGCTGGATGCTTCGACCGGCTTAAGGCACGAACCGACGATCGCGGAGATCGTCGCCAGGGATCTGGCCGAGTCCAGCATCGGGATCACCGAAGGCCGCCCGGCCGGCGCGCGGACCTATCTCGAGCACGCCACACGGCTGCGGCCCGGTATCCGAAATTGGCTGCCGGTGGCAGGTCACGAGGCCCTGGTGGCCGCCATGCTCGACGGGCAGGCACCGGTGGTCGGCGCGTTACGGTCACCGAGTCCGTGGTCAGAAAGAGCCGTGGGTGAATACACCCTCGACCTGGGGGCGGCGCACCTCGTCGTGGGCCAAGCAGCGCAGGCGAGCGAGCTGCTCACGAGCGGACTGGAACGCTGCGCGTGGCCCTACCGCGGCCGGGCGCAGGCACGGGCCGACGCGGTCGAAGCCGTCATGGTGAGTGACGGCAAGCTCAGGCCGCGGTCGCGGCGTCTGGTCCGACCACCGCTGGCAGCCGAGGAACAACTGCATGTCACTGCGGCTGCGTCGGCGAAGCGGGCGAAGACCTTCCTGACGAAGGACAGGAACACCACGAGTCTCGATGACTGGTTGCCGGTCGGGCATACGCCGTTGACTCCCTGGCTGCGCCTACGAGCCCTGATTGCCTTCGGGCACCACGGTTTGGGTCACGGGGACGACTGGACGCTTCAACACATGGCGCGAGAAGCGCGGATTCTTGCGGATCTGGCGGGTACACCTGGCTGGTGCGGTGCGATCGACGCGGTTCTGGACACGGAGAGGTCCGTCCGTCCGGGATGGGACCTGCTGAGCGAGAACGAGCGCACCCTGCTCCGACTGGTCGTGCAGGGCGCGACCAACGAGCAGATCGCCGAGGCCGTGTATCTGTCAAAGCGATCGGTGGCCAACCGTTTCCGCCAGATCTACACCCGGCTACGCGTCCGGGACCGCAGAGAGCTGATCGAGCTCATGGTGGCCGAGCCGCCTGATTGGATCGGCGAGTCAGGCTCGTGAGCCACTGCCTCTCCCCGCGTGTAGCAGGGGGAGGCAGTGGCCCGTGTTCGCTGCTTCAGCTCGACCAGGAGAGAGTTTCAGCTGCGGTCGCGGCGAACTGGTTGGCGAGCGTCCGTAGCTCGGTGCGCTCGTAGACCTGGCGCCCCAACAAGAGCGCGAGCTCCTCACCGCCGTGTTCCGGGCAGTACGCCCGGACCTGTGCTGCCTCGAAGAGGTCCCAGGACGGCGTGAGGTTCGACATCCGGCCGGCGCGGGCGAAGCTCGCCGCGGTGGCAAGGTCGTCGAAGAATGCCCACCGGTCACCGACATCGACTGCGGCGCCGCGCAGCACCGTTGCGTGGTCTGATTCCTGCTGCGCGGGCAGTGGGGCGAGGTCGAGAACGGCACAGTACGTTCCGTGCTTGCTCGGCACGGCAGCGCGTGACATCGAGCCATAGGCGCGGCAGATCACCGCCCCTGGCTGATCGTCGAAGAGGGGTGCGGTCATGGGGTACACCAGCATGGGCTTCTTTCATGTTCGAGTGGTCGAGAGCGGGCAGGTCTGAGCTGCGCGTCACGACGCGTAGTGGGCCGCGAGGAATGGTCATTCCATGCGCAGGAGCGGTGGATGCCACCTTTGCCGCGCGCGGGACTTGCTTGTCAGCGTCAGTGAGCGCCGGCCGGTGCTGCCGCCGCGAACTCGGCCCAGTCGATCGACGAGCCCAGCAGATCGCTCAGACCGACCCGTCTGACATCGTGCTCCGGCCCGTCAAACACAGCCTCTGCCGCGCTGTCCCAGTCGTCGGTGGTAGTGACGACAAGACGACCGGTAAACGATGCCTCGAGAGATGCCGCAAGGAAGGGCTCGATCTCCGCCTTCGTCAGAGGCTCTCCCGGGTCGTGAAATACGCACCGGACAGCTACCAGGCTGTCGGGCGCCTCTCCACGACCGACCAGATCGACGGCGGACGTCTCTTCTTTCTTCGCGGGCCAGTCCTGCCACGACCAGATGGTCTTGAACTCGGAAGACCATTGCGCATCCGTGCAGAGAAATTCTTTCACGAGTTCCTCGAATCGCCGATCCTGATCGGTGGGCGAAGAGGAATTGAACAACATGTCGTCGAGGAGGGTGCCGAGCGCTTTCACGGGTCAATCCTGTCAAGAAACGGGCTGGCCAGCCGCCTGTACAGGGGAATTGTGCACTCGCTTGCGCTCGCCCACCGATACTGCCGTGTCGACCTCGTGAAGGCGCCATGAACGGGATCACCCAGAGAATCAGGCGGATGCGCCGGGATCAAATGGCCGCGGGCAGTCTGAAGGGACTGAGACGACCCGGCGTTGTACAGCGGGGCGTGGGTCAAAGTTGGGGTTTGGCCCCGCCTACGGGCTTGATCCAGGTCGTGCCATAGTCCCCGTTCGAAGTGCGTCGCACGGCAAAGCGCTCACCGGTCGGCGTCTCGAGAGTGACGACAGATTCCCACGACACCTCGCCACGGCTGGACTCCCATCTGGCCGGCAGACCACGCCGAACCATTGGTACTGACAGACTCCGTCGCTCAGCTATGACGAGGAGGAGTACCCGCAGGAGTGACGCCGCGAAGAGGTCGCGGCCGCTGCGTCCCTATCGCTCCTCCATGCCGTCGTCCGCCGCGTCGAGATCACGCGGCCGGTCCGTGTCTGTGTGCTCGTAGACGGTCGGTTCGCGTTCGAATGAAGCAGGACGTGCGTCCTGGTCGGTTTCCCAGCGCTTGTAGAAATCCTGAGCACCCTGCTTCGTGATCCGCAGGGCCCGGCCGATCTGCTCCCAGGTAGCGCCGTCCTCGCGTGCGGCCCGCATGGCTTGCCAGCGACCGCCCATCAGATCCTGCACAACGGCGGCGTTGGCGCCCAGCGCATAGAGCGCAGGCACCACGGGCATGCCGTCGAGCCGGCGACGTAGGACAGCATCGGCGGCCGGATCCGGAAACCTTGGTCGTTCGAGAGCCCGGGCGTACCTGGCCCGCGCTTCGTAGGTCTCCCACACCTCGAGGTATTGGCTGGGGACAGGCCCGGCAGCACGAAAGTATTCCGGCTCCCCTGGAATCTCTCGAGGATCAATCGCGTGAGTCAACTGTTCGAGCCGAAGCACGTCGAACTCGTGGGGGTCAGGTGCCGTCATGTCATCGTCATCCTGCATGCGCCAAGTGCACGTGACGAGTGCGCAATCGTCAAGCCAACTTGACGGGGATGCCCCTGTGGTCCGAAACGGCCGACTCGTAGGTCAGTAGACCGAACAGGTCGCCACGCTCCTCGCATCCAAGTCCTCAATGCCTCCCGGGCCGGCGATTGCGGCGGCTGGGGGCTAGGTACGACTCGAGCCAGAAAAGGGCTGGGGTGCCAGGCAGGGACCGAAAGTAGGGTCAGACGTTACGAGCATCTTTGATGGAGGTCACGGTGACGTTCAGCGCACTGCACAAGTACCTGGGGCGCAAGTCCGGTCCGGTAACGGACGAGCTAGTGGCAAGTGCTGTCGAGGAGCATCTCGTCGAGACCAGCGATCTGGACTGGAAGCGCGAGCTGCCTCCGGAAAAGGGCGCCTCCGGCAGTGACTTTCCGAAGGACGTCGCGGCGATGGCGAACAGTGGCGGGGGCACGATCGTCTTCGGGGTGTCCGAGGTGCAGAAAGCCGCGACTGGCCGGCGGGACGTCGGCGAACTGACCGAAGCTCATGAGCGGGCGCTGCGCAGAGCAGCGGTCACGGCGATCATGCCGCCGATCTTCGGGCTCGAAATCTACCGCGTCGGGGTCGAAGGGGAACGTGCCGTTGTGGTCGTCGTGCCGCCGTCGGTGGACGGCCCGCACCTCATCTACAAGAACGATCTCTTCGGCGCTCCGGTCCGCAATGACGCCGACACGGTGTGGATGAAGGAACGGCAGATTGAAGCGATGTACCGGGCACGGCTCGACGAGCGTCGCCACGCGGGCGAGGCACTCCGAAGGCTCTATGACGACACCGCAGCAGGTCACGATCTTGCCGAGCGTGCGTGGCTGATCGGGGTGGCGCACCCCAGAATTCCTGACGTGGTAGCGGCGCGCCCCACTCAAGAGCAGGCACGCATGACCTTCGAGCGAGCGGCGACAGTCACCCTGCAGTGGTCGGACCGCACCGGCATCCATCCCTTGGAGAACGTCACGCTGAACAATCCCCGGCCAGGCCTACGCCGGTGGACCGCTCCCAACAAGGCGACCAGCGACCGACAGCGATTCCGCCAGGCGTGGGCATCGATCCATCACGACGGGTCGATCAGCATCGCAGCTGCGGTCGGCGGGCCGCCGATCAACAGTGATCGCGAGCCGTTGCCAGGCAGCCGGATCCCGTCCAGATCGATTGAGGCTGCGGTTTCCGACCTCGTGGCCTTGATCGCCTCGGCCGTCGAACGCCGTGGTGGGGCCTGGGAGTACGAAGTCCAAGTCGGGGTCGAGTACCAGGGGACAGACCCGATGGTCATCCAGACCACCGACCAGCATGGCTTCATCTACGACGATAACTCGACACCTCTTGCTCGCTTCGTGCCAGTAGCCGCCACGATCGTCGCAGGCGAAGGCGTCACGGACCTGCACCAGCAGGTCTACGGCCTCGCGGAAGACTGCGTCAACCAGGGCGGCATCACCTACCTCCGGACAATCAAGGAGCCGCCGAGCGAGTGACACTGCCTGACCAGGGTGTCTTGGGCCACTTTCAGAACCCCTGATCTTGATGCTGATGTCCCCAGACGGCCGGTCGTTCTCGCGGTCCTTCGAGCACGCCTGGCGCGGAGTGTCAGTGTCCAGTGGCAGCATCCTGGTCATGGCTGCAGCCGATGGGTACCGGTACACAACCCTCACCAGGGCCGTGAAAGACAAGAGCAGTCCGCTGCGCGGTCATCTCGACGCCCGGTACCCGAACACCAAGCCGGTCCGGGCCGACTACCGGGCCAGCGCAGGCGACATCCTCGTTGACGGCACTGGCGCCGACCCTGGCACCGTCGGTGCAGCGTTCGACTTTGCTGTCCGGTTCGCCCTGGACCCTGGCTACGACCCCGAGCCCGCGACCGCGATGTTCGTTGGCGATTCGGCCGCATACGCTGCCGTCTTGGGCGTGGTCGAGCTGGCGGAGACGGCAGATCCGTCATCCGACGACTTCCTACGCGCTGCCTGGGCCGTCGCGTTGTGCACCGAGGTCTACCGGACCGGGCGGCTCATGCCCGGGTCCCCGCTGGTCGCTCTCGTCGAGCAGAGACGGTTCACCACTGAGGGCCTGGTCGCCCTGGCTACCGATGACGCCCTGGTCGAGCTTCGCGCGTTGCGTGAGGTTGCGGGCGTGCGCCTGCATCCCCGGATCGAAGATGCCAGGGCGGTGGCGATCGGGCCACGCTTCAAGGCGTCTGCGCTCTGCTCGGCCGACGCGGACCTGATCTACGACGGAACGCTCCTGGAGCTCAAGAGCCACCTCGGCACGAAGAACCGCACGACCGGTGCCCGAGCGGACAACCTGGAGCTCCACGACCTGTACCAACTGATCGCCTACGCCCTGTTCGACAAGGACGACGAGTACGGCCTCGACACCATTGGCGTCTATTCGGCGCGATACGGCCACTTCGTCTCCTGGCCCCTCCAAGAACTCCTCGACACGATGGCCGGGACCACCATCGACCTGCGGTCCGAACGTGAGACTGTCTGGCGGCTTCTCGGCGGCTGTTGAGACACCATGGCGTCGCGCCGCCGGCCGCACCTGGCCACATCAAGCCCGCTTGCCGGTCAGAGCCTGCACCGCGGCTTGGTCATGACCGCAGACGGCATCGCATCACGATGATCCACCTGCCTCCAGGGGCTTGGAGCAAGGAGACGAGCACGTGACACCACTGCTGCCCCCTGCTGGGCTCTTCCGCGACGAGAAGCAGCTCGCCGACCACGTCCTGGACAAGCTGGGCGAATGGTTCGACATCGAGCGTGAGGTGACCGGACGCTACTGGACCGGCGAACAAGTCAGGATCGACGCCGTCCTGTGCCCGAAGGACACTACCGGGTGGCACGACCAAGCCCCCGCGCTCGGCATCGAGTTCAAGCAGGCAGGAGGCACCAGCCACGACTCGATCGCTCAGGCTGTCTCCTACAGCCACTGCCAGTGGGACGGGTACGACAAGATCGGGATCTTCCTGTGCCCAGGACCGCTGACTGTCGCCACGGAGCGAGCGCGCGAAGCCAACGCGCGACGTCAGGAACGGCTCGGCCCGCAAGAGTTGGAGCGGTACCGGCAGGACGCACGCAACTACGGCCTGCAGTTCGGCAAGGTGTACACCGAACGGCGGGTGGAGTACCTGGCACGCAAGCGCCACCGGGAAGAGCTGGGCGACCTTCGGTACGAGGAGTTCCTCGCCCGTGCCGAAGGGTTCGACAACCTTGCCGCTCACGAGGACGACGTTGCGCTGGGCGTTCAGACCGCGCAGCTGAAACTGGTCGGGCATCTCGGCGTCGGCGAGCTGCTTCCCTACGAGAACCACGGGTGGACGTTCACCCGATCCGAGCACCGGATCTGGAGCCAGCACGGCGGAGTGACAGATGTCCCCTGGGCGCTCGGTCCCAGGATCGGGTCATCACGTAGGTAGGTTACCGACGGCACCCGGAGTTGTCTGCAGCACTGCTTCGTGCTGAAGTCGGGACTGCCCCAGGAACTCCCGATGTCCCCTGCATGGTGGTGGAAGGCGGGTCCCGCTAAGTGCTATAGCGCTACGTCCACGAACCGTTGGAAATGGCCCTGGAACGCCAGTAGGAACACGTCGGTGGGGCCGTGTTTGGACTTCAGGAGGTGCAAGTCTGCTTCTCCGGCTCGTGGTGACTCCCGTTCCACGAGGTCTTCGCGGTACACGCCCAGGACTAGGTCGGCGTCGGCGACATAGGCGGGGGAGTAGGCGACATCGCCGAGTCTGGGGCGCGGATCAGCCCGGCGCATGACGTCCACGATCGTGGGGACGGTGTAGACGATTATGAGCAATTCGGTCATGGCTAGGTGTTTGACCTGGGCGGAGATCCGGGTGTGGGCGTCCCACACGCTGGTCTCCGTGTTGGCTGGCGACAGGCGCGCGAGGTGCGGAAGTCCGTCCAGGACCAGAAGGCGGCGCTGGCTTGGGAAAGTTGCGGTCCATTCGGAGACTCGCGCGGACAGCACCTCGAACGTGGGAGGTCCGGCGGTCATCGAGAGCGGCGTTTCTGCGATGCGCCCCATCGCTGCTGCGAGCTTGCGCCAGTCGTCGTCGTCCAGAGCCCCGGCCGTCAGCCGGGTCAGGGGGACACCCGCCGTGTGGGATAGCACTCGTCGTACCAGTGCGTCGCGGTCAGATTCCCATGACACCACCAGGACTGGCACGTCACAGGCGGTAGCTGCGTGAGTGGCGAAGTTCAGGGCCAGAACCGATGAACCCATGCCGGAGTGCCCGAATACCGCCGTCGTGGAGGCTGCGGCCAGGCCTCCGCCGGTGACACGGTCCAGGTCCATGAACCCGGTCGGAACGACGTCCTGGGGTGTCTTGCCCGGGGAGCTGGCGCGGGCATCGATCGCATCGAACGCCGGTCCGATCAGTTCATAGAGAGCGGCAATCTCTGAGCGGGGCACTTCCTTCACGCTCTGCGGGGCTTCGGGCCCGGGCTCGGTGGGAGCACCTTCCAGATCATCCGTCATGTTCGAAGTCTCTACCGTCAACGAAACAGTTGCTGGGCGCGGCAGCGATGGGGTCTGTCTCGTTAGTGGCTTAGTGGAGGCTTGGTTCTGGCGGGTCGATGCGGTTCAGGGCGATGGCCGCGTGGTGAGCCACTGCCGCCAGTAGGAGACGGCGTCCTGACCGGACTGCATCGCGATGACATCCGGAGACCGCCATGCGAGAAAGGCGCGCGCTTCGGCTTGCTGGACGTAGGCCTCGATGCCGAGCTGGAGCGCGCCGCTACTGAGGAAGGTCGCGTACTCAGGCAGCGGCCGGGCTGCTCGCGGAGGCCGCCGTCGGGCTCATGTGGTTCTCCCGCGATACCGGGTCGATAACCCGTACCGGGACGACCGACGACCAGCCGGGGGCGGGGCTCGGCGGCAACATGCCCGGGCTCGTGGTGCCCGCCGACGGCTCGGTCGCCCAGAAGTACGACCTGGAACCGGGCGGGATGAGCGAGGTGATGCTCACGGACTTCCACCCGCTCCCTCCCGAGGACCAGTACGCGCTCCGCGCCGGGGTGCCCCGCCTCGCACCGGATGCGGAGGTGGCCGACGGGATGAGCCGGTCGGCGTACGACCGGATGCGCACGCAAGCCGACGTCGTGAGCGCTGTCGGGGCCCTCGCCGCCGGAACGGTGGTCCTGCTCGGGGGCGGGCTGGCCATCCTCGCACAACGGCTCACCGGCCGAACTCTGGTCGATGTGGGCTTCTCTCCCGCGCGCCGGGCAGCGCTGGCACTGTGCTGGTCGCTGGTGCTCGTTCTCTCCGCGGGCCTCGCGCTGGCGCTCACCTTCCTAACGGTCTCGGTCGGCGGACGCGCGCTGGACGTCTCCTTCGGCGAGCTCTGGTACCTGCCGGGGATCGCGGGCACCGTGGCGAGCAGTCTCCTCTGGTTCGACTTCGTGCGGACGCCCGGTCCGAGCCGCGCCTGAGCGACCTGTCAGCCGAGGCAAGTGCCCAGTAGATCCTCGCTGTCCGCTGTCCGCTGTCCGCTGTTCCTGTTCGGATCAATGATCCTGCAAGCCGCGCACAAGTTTCATGCAATCCCGGCTGCCTACGTTGTGTATCGGCGCTGATGGCGCCGCACTGCCGACGTCCGGACGTGCGAAGTGAGAGGAGGCGCGAGTGGGCGACAACATGTATGGCGCCGACATCGAGGCGTTGCGGCGGCTCGCGGATCGCATCGCCCGAGGCGGTGAGGTGCTGGACGGCGTCGTGCGCGTCGTGGAGTCCGCCATGCCCGTCCCAGAGCAGTGGGGCGGCATGGACGCCGAGAGCTTCCGGGACGAGTGGTACGGGTCCCACGGCCCCGCGATCGCGGCGTCAGCTCAGGCGCTGGCCGCGGTCGCCGACACCGTGCGCGGGAACGCCGACAGTCAGGAGGCGACCTCGGACGAGCTGTCCGGTGTCGGCGTCGACACGGGACAGGGCATCGGCGTCGATGAGGGACGCGGCATCGGCGTGGGACCGGGGGTCGGTGTCGACGGCGGACAGGGCATCGGTGTCGATGCAGGACGCGGCATCGGCGTCGACGCCGAACGCCCCGCGGAGTTCTACGGCGAGGAGCCGGGTTGGTTCCGACAGCTCATCGACGACCTCGGACCGATGACTACGCCCCCAGGGTTTGCTGCCAATGCGCTCGAGCTGTTGGGCGAGGGCGCCTGGGCGGACGCCGGCAAGGGTGCCGGCGGAGTGTTCGGCGTCGCCGGCGTGTTCACCGGCCTGTATCAAGCCAGTGATTCGTTGGTCGACTTCGTGTTCTCGGGCGACTCCGGCGACCTGTACCGCGCCGGCGATGGCTGGGTCGGCGCGGCTCTCTCCGGAGCCTCGTTCATCCCTGTGGTGGGCGTGCCCTTCGCCATAATGGGCGCGATGTGGAGCGGGACGTCCCTCGTCAACGGCCTCGTGTCCGACCGCCCGCTCACACAGAACCTGATCGACAACAGCCTGGCCGGCACGATCTACAACGAGACCCATGACACGCAGTTCTCGGAGGAACTCGCAGACGCCGCCCACGACGCCTACGAACCCATCTTCTGGAAGGGCATGGAAGTCACGGGCGACGCCATCGACGGCGTCGAATCCGTTGCCGACTCGGTCAGGGATACCGCGAACGACGTCGTCGACGGCGGTCGTGACCTGCTCGACGACGCCGGCGACCTGCTCGAGTTCTGACGATGACCAGACAAGAACCGCGCCGGAGGAAGGGCATGACGATCACCGAGACCACTGTCGAAGCACCAGGAGCCGATCCGAAGGGCGATGGTGCCCGGATCGAGCTCGCCACGGTCGAGCTCCTCGCCCTCGTCTCCATACGCCGTAACGCGGCGACGGATCGGGCCCGTGTCCTGCTCAGCCTGCCCGAGGACGGTCTCGACTCGCCGGTCACGGCGGCGGGTGTCGGATCGCTGCTCGTCCGGCGCATGGCCCAGGTGATCGAGGGACGTCTTGCGCCGCAGGGCGCGGTGAACGAGATCGCGTCGATCCTGATGGACGGCGAGGAATGGGCCGAGGCGATCGGGACCACCGGCGACGCGTCGAACGTCGCCGCGCTGGTCCGCTCGCGCACGGGAACAGTGCTGTTCGAGCCCCGCCCGTACGACGTGTGGCATGTCTGGCCGATGCCACAGGACGTCCCACTGCCGGTGATCGGGTCACGCCTCGTGGCGGCGACGTTCGGCAACCTGCCAGGAGGCCAGTCGTTCGCCGGCAGCGTCCGGATCATCAGTTACGACGGCACGACGAGGTCGGCCGTCGTCACGGTGGCCGACGACGAGTCATGGAGCGTGTCGAGCGGCCTCGGCGGCGAGATCTTGGTATCTGCCCGCACGTACCCCGACCCGACGTTCCAGGTGCTCGCGTCGAGCCTGGCGTGACGACGACCTCCGCCCCAGCACGCACGACGAGAGGCAGCTCATGACGAACCAGACCACCCCGCCTGGCCTCCGGAACATCGTGACGGAGCTCACCGGGTTCGAGATCACCGCGATCCTGTCCGCTACCGGGTCCGAGGCCGCCCTGCGCACCCGCGAGCTGCTGCACCTGCCCGCGGTGGGCGCCGACTCACCGACCGTCGGCATCGGGATGAGCACGCTGATCGCCCGTGGCGAGGTCGACACCCGCGGCGACACCGTCCTGCCGGTGGGCGAGGCCGCGGCACTCGCCGGGATCTGCGGCACGGCGACGACATGGGTCGAGGTAGTCACGATGTCCGGCGACAAGAAGTCCGTCGCCGTGTTCGTGTCCGCACCTGACGCGACCGTGTTTTTCGAATCTGCGCCACACGGGCTGTGGATCGTCTGCCCGGTCAGGTCCGGCGCACCGGTCGAGCAGGCGGCGGCCTACGTGCGCGCGGGGTTCGAGAAGGCAGGTCGCGGTCCGTTCGGCGGGAGCATGAAGGTGACCCGGTCGAGCGGGACGGTGCGAACGGCCGCCGTCAAGATCGACGCCGAGCGCGTGTGGCGCCGGCAGACCGGACAGCTCGACAGGCTGCAGCCGCCGGAGCGGATCGACGCCGATCCGACGTTCACCGTGCTAGCCCGGGCGGTGGCCGCGTGAGCGGGACGACGCGGGGAGACGGGGCCACACAACCTCTGAGACCGTCCGGCTGACGTCCCGCAGACCGAACCGAGCCCCTGTATCACCCGCCGCACCGCCTACTCTCTTTCCTTCGGCGGCTCGATGCGGAGGTATGGGCGGACATGGTCTGGTTTCAAGTGCTCGGCCACGTCTCGGCTCGGAGCGAGCGCGGTCCGGTCCCGCTCGGATCGGCCCGGCAACGAGCAGTGCTGGCGGCACTGCTGGTCGAGCCTGGTGCGCACGTCTCACTCGATCAGCTCGCCGACCGGGTGTGGGGCACGACGCCGCCCCGCAGCGCCCGGCAGACCCTGCACAGCTACGTGTCGCGGCTGCGGAGCGTGCTCAACGAGCACGACGGGCCCCTTCTCGAACGCCGGTCCGGCGGGTATGTGTTCCAGGCGGACGAGTCCGCTGTGGATCTGCAGCGCTTCCGTGCGCTCGTCGCGCAGGCCAGGCGAGTCGACGACGACCGAGCCGCCGCTCTCTGGCAGGAAGCGATGGGCCTGTGGCAGGGCCGGCCGTTCGCCGGCCTGGACAGCGACTGGCTGCGGTCGACGGCGGTCAGGCTCGAGGCAGAGCGGTTCGCGGCCGTCCTCGACCATAACGACCTGCTGCTGCGCTCGGGAGAGCACGCGCACCTGTTGCCTGACGTGGTTGCCGCCGCGGAGAAACACCCGCTCGACGAACGCCTCGCCGGGCAGGTGGTGCTCGCCCTGTACCGGTGCGGCCGTCAGTCCGACGCGCTGGCCCACTACCGCCTGCTCCAGGAGAGCCTGGCCGACGAGCTCGGCAGCGATCCCGGCCCTGGGCTGCGCGAGCTGCACCAGCGCATCCTCCGGCACGACGCGGAGCTTCCAGTGCCGGATGGGACATCGGATGCGGACCGGAGCGCCCCGGCATCCGCCTCGCTGGCACGCCCGGCGTCCGACGCCGCGGCCGGCAGACCGCCCCGACCCGCACAGCTACCCCTCGACGTCACGGGGTTCACCGGCCGCTCCGACGACCTGCGGCGCCTGGACGAGCTGCTGCCCGGCGTTGACGACGGCCGCGCGGGGCAGACGGTGGTGATCACCGCGATCCGGGGGACCGCGGGCGTCGGCAAGACCGCGCTCGCCGTGCACTGGGCGCACCGGGTCGCCCACGGCTTTCCCGACGGGCAGCTCTACGTGAACCTGCGCGGGTACGACCCAGAGCAGCCGATGCGACCGGCCGATGCGCTCGCCCGCTTCCTCACGGCGCTCGGCGTCCCGGAGCGGGACATCCCCCTGGAAGACGACGACCGGGCCGCCCGGTACCGCAGTGAGCTCGCTGACCGTCGCCTGCTGATCGTGCTGGACAACGCGGGCAGCGTCGCCCAGGTGCGACCGCTCCTGCCTGGGAGTGGCGCCTCGACCGTGGTGATCACCAGCCGGGACAGCCTGGCTGGACTGGTCGCGGTGCACGGTGCCCACCGGATCGACCTCGACCTACTCCCCGCCGCTGATGCTGCTGACCTGGTACGGCGGCTGATCGGCGAGCGGGTCGACGCCGATCCGGCGGCCGCTGAGCTGCTCGCCGAGCAGTGTGCCCGCCTTCCCCTGGCCCTCCGGGTCGCGGCGGTGCTGGTCACCTCGCAGCCGGACCGGCCTCTGGCCGACGTCGTGGCGGAGCTGGCCGACCTGCAGGAGCGGCTCGAGCTGCTCGACCCAGGCGGCGACCCGTACGCGACGGTGCGCGCCGTCTTCTCGTGGTCGATCCAGTACCTGCCTGACCAGGCGGCACGCACGTTCCGGCGGCTGGGCCTGCACCCGGGTCCTGACCTTGACCAGTACGCCGCCGCGGCCCTGACGGGCCTGGCGCCGAACCGCGCCCGGCGGGTTCTGGAGACGCTCGTCAGCGCACACTTGTTGCACCGGACCGGCCCCGGCCGTTATGGCATGCACGACCTGCTACGCGCTTACGCCATCCATCTGACAACAATCGAGGACACCGACGGCGACCGGCACGAAGCAGTGGAGCGGCTCCTCGGTTACTACCAGGCCTCAGCTCTTGCGGCGGTGGACACGCTGTACCCAGCCGAGGTCTCGTATCGCCCTGCCGCTGATCCAGGAAATCCGACACCTGACCTGGCGGAGCCAGCGTCGGCGCACGACTGGTTGCTGGTCGAATGCATCTGTCTGGTCGCGATCGCGGAGCACGCGGCTGATCACCAGAGATCGGACTATGTGGTCGGGCTCGCCCGTATCTTGTACCGCCATCTGGTAGAGACCAACCTGACGGGCCTGGTGGCTCTCAGCGGCCACGCCCTGCGCGCCGCCGAAGCCGTTGGCGATCTGAACGGTCAGGCTCACGCGCTTTGGCAGCTGGGCAGCGGGCATTTCTGGATGGGCAAGGATGAGACAGCTGGCGACCTTCTTCGGCGAGCCATGATCTTGTACCGGCAGATGGGGGACCTAGTGGGTCAAGCCCGCGCTTTGACCGGTCTCGGCCAGATCAGCAATCAGCGTGGCAGGTACGAGAGCGCGCTCGAGGATCTGTGGCAGGCGACCGCCCTGTACCGCCAGGCTGGCGACCGGCTTGGCGAGTTGAAGTCGTTGAATGGGCTCGGCCTGGTCGAAGAACGGCTGGGTAACTATGCCCAAGCTGTCGAGATCCATCATCAGTGCCTTGAGATCGTCCGGGAGCTTGGTGCCCGGTCCCTCGAGCCAACGACGTTGAACAACCTTGCCGGTGCTGAGCTGGGCAGAGGGAGACGTTCTGCTGCGGCTGAGTACGCACACCAGTCGCGCGCCATTATCGAGGGGCTGGGCAACCCGACCAGCAAGGCCCATGCCCTGGACACGCTCGGCGAACTCTATCTTCGCTTGGGTGAGGTGGGGCCAGCCGGCGAGTGCTTCCAGCGGGCGCTCGCTCATTTCTGCCAGATCGGCAAGCGTGGCGATCAGGCCTGGTCGATCAACGGCCTCGGCGAAGCCGCTCGGCTTGCCCATGACCCGGCCGCGGCGATAGCCCTGCACACTGACGCGCTCACGATCGCTATCGACGAAGAGCTCCTGCATCAGCAGGCTCGCGCGCACGCGGGGCTCGGCCACGCGCACCGTGCCTTGGGCGACCTGGACCTGACTGGGACTCATTTCGAGCACGCCTACGCCATCTACACCAAGCTCGGTATGCCCGAGGCCGAAGAGGTCCTCGCCGACATGGAGGCGGTCTCGGCCGCTTAGAGCCGTAGAAGACGCCGCGCGAACGCTTGCGGATCTTGGACCGTCGATGGCCCCCGGGACCAGATGCTGGACCAGGGGAAGGTCAAGGACGACTCTGTCCTGCCTCGGCGTGTGTGCACCGACGCCTTCGGAACACCTTCGGTGGCGCTTGTTGAACCCAGTGCGAGATCCCAGGCCCACGGATGCACCGCAGGTCATGCTGATGGTCTCTGCCGTCGAGCTGGACTGGCCAGGCGCCCGACGCGGTTGTTGGTGCGGAGGCGGCCGGAGTGTGTTGACAGCCGCCGTGGTTGTCTCGTCCTGGATCGGACAGGGAGCGGCTGGCTAATCGGTGTCGGTGTTGGTGTTGGTGGGATGAGGAAGAGCGAGATGGCTCCGCCGAGCAGGATGAGGCTCAGGTCCCGTGCGATCGACAGCAGCGCCAAACCGCGTGGGAACCGGTGCTCGACCATGGCTGTCCAGTGGTCGTCGGTGGGTGTCTGCGCCTCTGCGAGGAAGGTGACGTCGTATTGGTCGACGGCACCGGTCCCGAGGAGGGCACGGTCGAAGGTTTTGGCGTCGGACGGTGAGTGGGTCCTGAACGTGACATCGACCGGTAGCGCTGTGACGGGCAGGTCGCCGATCTGCGTGGGGCCGCTGGTGGCGATCTCTACTCCGCCGGCTTCTCGGCCAGCCCCCGACCAGGAGTACGACGTGGCATGGTCGATAGGCACGGACGTGGGTGCGACGCAGGTGTAGGCCGTCGAGGTCTCGAAGTCGGCATACTCGCCGCAGCCGTATTCGGGTGGGACGGGCGTGACGATGATGACCAGCGGTGACGAGCCGGGAGCCGCCTCGAGGTGGAGCCATGCGTCGGTGTCGTCGATGGTCAGGTGCGCTCGGGTCACCTCCTCAGCGTTGCCGGGTGTCTGGACGGCGAACACCCCGAAAGTTGGGGATGTGACCGTATGGAGGTTGGGTTCGAAGGTGGTTGACATCCACAGGTACGTCGCCGCGGCGCCGACGAGGAACCAGGAGGCGGCGAATCGGCTCATGCCGACGCGCCTGAGCACGATCAACATGACGATCAGCAGGGCAGCGACGACGGCGGCGACTACGAGCAGTTCCCGTTCAGTCCTGCCCGGCGTGTAGAAGGTCAGGATCCAGCTGGACAAGTACCCGAAGGAGCCGCCGAACCCACACATCGCGAGCGATAGGACCCATATCCCGGTCACGCGTCCCGCGCGGCTTGCCGACCACTTCGTAACGCGTACCAGCAGATCACTGTTGCCGATGGCCCTCATCCGAACCGTCCGTCCTGCCGAGCCACCGACCCGGTGTTGACCTGCATGATCGGCATGGATCGCACCTTACGGCCGCCGACCGCGGCCGGCAGGGTAAACGGACAAACCTCACCCAAGGTCGCCACGCTGATCGCCGCCCGGGGTCAGCGCGTGGTGCCGTCCACGTGCGAGGTGATGTTTGCTCCGTTGGGACCGGGGAACGCGGGCTCGACGACGACCCGAGAGTCTCCTGGCGGTGAGATGCGGGCGCGTCCGTCCGAGTAGACACTCATGCTCCAGCCGTTGAGCTGGACGCGGACGTTGCCCTCCCGGGTGTACTCGATGTTCGACGACTTCTGCTGCATCGTCGCGGTCTCGACGAGCTTGACCGGGTTGGCCTGACCCTGCGGCCAGCTCACGGGGGTCTTGGCCGAGGAGACCTTGAACTTCGTGGTCGGGTTGAGCTCGAAGGTCGCTCGCCCGTCGTCGTCGCGCTCGACGTGCGCGATTTTCCACACGCCGACGACGATGTTCTTGCGGACCGCCATGAGGAAGACCGTGTACTCCTGCTCTGAGCTCTCGGACAGGGACCCAGGCTCCTTGAGCTGCATCCTTGATCTGCTTCGCTGCCAAGTTCATATCCTGATCCGGTGACCTCACAACAACAGGCGCCGCGGTTCTGGAAGCCGGCATCGATCCGGGAGGCGAGCGGGCGGGTCTACCATTACGGCTCCGCCAGGACGCTGCTCGGCGTGGTCGAAGACGGTGTGCTGTGGGCTTCGGAGACGGCGGGTCTCAACGACGTCGCTGAGATCCGTGGTGGCTGGGACTTCATCGAGAACTGGCTCGACGCGCAGCCATGCGCCGAAGCGTCCTGGCACGCGGACGGTGAGTGGGAGTGGAACGAGGACTTCGACTGGTCCGGCCCAGCGGTTCTACTCTTGCGCAGCCTGATTCCCGGGGCGGAGCTGGCGAGCAAGGAGCGACGGCAAGCCGTGGCTCGGACAGCAACGCAGACATTCGTGCTGTGCGCGTCGACACGTGACGACGACGCGAACCAATGGCGCCTGTACGGCGGGGAAGGGCGAGGCTACGCGATCGGACTCGATGCCAGTGTGCCGCTGGCCGTCCTGGGCGATGAAGCCCTCGTTCCCGAGAGCCCGCATTTGGCTTCCGTCGATGCCTTCTTCAGCGCCGTGCAGGTGACCCCGTGGCTGCACGTCCTCTACACGAACGACCAACGGGAAAAGGCTCTCCGGGAACTCGTTAAGCACGTCGCCGACGAGATCAAGAACTCTGCTCAGAGGACCGATGTCGTCAGCGAAGAAGAGGAAGAGATGGGTGCGACTCTCGAACAGGACGCCAGCACCCACCTGGAGACAATCGCGTGGCTCATCAAGTCTCCTGGCTTCCAAGGCGAGAACGAGGTCCGCGTGGTCGTGACCGCCTACTCACCGGAGAACCACCTGCACTTCCGCGAAAGCCCGGTCGGGATCGTCCGGTACTACCAGCTCGTCGGTGTACAGGACCGGACCTGGGGCGTGGCGTGGCGTCAGTTGGTGTCACCAGACCTCGGCAGGCTCACGGCCGGAAAGCCACCTGTCACTGACGTCTGTATGGGACCGTTGCTCCCGACATCGAATGAGGAGACAGTCCGTGCGCTCCTGAGGCGTCATGGCCTGCCCGACGAGGTGCGCGGGTCAGGGGTACCCCTTCGCTGACCAGAGGCAAAACTAGATCAGTAGGTCGGGCTAGAAGCGTTCGTGGAGCCACTGGGTGCCTCGTGAGGTTCGCGCTAGACCGGGCTACTGACACGCGGGTCTGCCGTCGGCCGGCGACCCGCCGCCGCACACGGTGGGGTGACGAGCAGCGTGGCCGTGCCGTCTCCGGCACCGGAACGATCTCAGACGTCTGCCCACCAACCGGCCATCGCTGCGGTCCGCGGCGCGTTTTCGTCCGTCGATGTCAGACCCACTCGCTAGCGTGCGCGGTCAGGTGGCAGTCGTCGAGCATCAAAGTGGGGGAGTCGCGTGGCTATGCACACAGCACGAGTGGGTCGGGGGCGTCGACGGCGGGACGTCAAGCAGCTGCGGAAGCTGGGGTTTACTGAGGACGACCTCGCCCATCTCTTTGTCCCCGAGCAGCGGCGGCTGGCGAAGTGGACCGTGTCGACCTATGAGTTCGGCTTCATGCTCTTCGGGCTCGGCTACGGAGTGTTGCTCGGGACCGTGGCCTTCTTCAGTCTGTGGTACACGTCCGCCGGGCTGGCCAAAGCGGTCCTGGCGTTTCTCGCGTGCGTGTGCGCGTCGGTGTGGGTGGGTGGGCTGGGCGGTGCTCGCGCGGCGTACTGGTTGATGTGCTTGGCCGACCGCTACCAGTCATTCGGGGACGCGTCCGGCCAGATTCTGCGATGGATCCGTCCCCCGGTCACCCAGCGGCTGGCAGTCAAGGAGAGGTGCCTGCGGCTGACGCGACGCTGGGCGGCGCAAGGGCGCCGCAACGGCCTGGAGCTCTCAGGGCAGGAGCAGCGGATCTTGGACATCCTGACCGGCGAGCTCACACCGACCGCGATCGAGGAGGTCCACGACATCGTCCGAGGCTCGTTGCTCGGTGCGGCCACCACCGGTGACTTCAACCCGAACACGTACGAGGTCGGCAAGCCTCGGACGCTGCGGCAAATCCTGCAGCTCGTGGGTGAGGTTGCCGGTGTCATCACCATCACGTCGGCCGTCGCCGCGTCGGCCTATGCGGGCCTGGCGTACATCCTGCGCGGAGGCAGCTGATCCTCCCTGCGGTCAGATATCGATGCGGCAGCACGTCGAGACCCCCTGATGCTAGGACGCTCGCGTCTGTCGTGTCAGTGGCCACGGGTAGCGTCGTCCTCGTGGTGATCGACTGGCGGCAGGTAGGCCGTGAAGCGCCGCGCGATCCTCGACGCGGCGCTGCTGGTCTTCGCTCGAGACGGCTTCGCCGACGCGTCCATGGACGAGATCGCCCGTGACGCGGGTGTGGCCAAGCCGACGGTCTACAACCACTTCGGTGACAAGCGCACGCTCTTCCTCGAGCTGATCACCGAGTACGCCGCGCGTGCGGGGGAGCGGGTGTCGCAGATCGTCGACTCGGTCGACGTGGAGACAGACGACCTGCGCGGCGAGTTGGAGCGGCTCGGGGCGTCGATCATCGCGTGCGTCACGGACGCCGAGGGGGCGGCGGTGATCCGGCTGCAGTTCGCCGAGTCGCCACGGTTCGGCGACGCCGTCGACTCCGTCCGCGACGCCGGGCGTGACCGCACCCTGGACCGCCTGGCGGGCAAGTTCGGCCAGTTCGCCGCGACCGGTCGGCTGCACACCGACAACCCGGCCCGGGCCGCCCGGCACTTCATGGCGCTGGTGCAGGACGAGGTGCTCACGCGCAGCGCCTACGGTGCCCGCCCGATCGACCCGGCCGAGGCCGTCGGCCCGGTCAACGCCGGCGTCGACACGTTCCTGGCGGCATTCGGGCCGAGGGGCTGACTGGCCGGAGCTCGAGGGCACTCCGGCGGACGTTCAGCCTTTGTCTCCACGATAGTGATCTCACTCGGCTGGAGTGCGGTGACGCTGATCTTGTTGACCGACGGCCGAAGTTCGGTGGTCGCGGCGGTCTGGGCACTGTGTGGCCTAGCGATCCTGGGCGTCCTAGCGGTCCAGTTCGTTACGTGGGGCAGCGTGCGAAGCTGAAACGGCGGGTGCGTCTCCCGCTCGTTCGATCCAGCGCTGGAGGAGCGTGCGGAGACCGAAGCCGCAGGCTCCTCCAGATCTCTTGCTGCGAACTAGGAACTAGCCGTGCCAGGCGATGTATCTGCGAGAACCGCAGTCTCGGCGGGGGTGAGTGTTTCGAGGATGGTGGCGGTGCGGGTGTCGACGTTCGTGTCGGGCTCGATGTAGTGCAGCTTCGTGATCTCGGTTGAGGTGTGGCCGAGGAGTTGGGCGGCGAGGTCGGCGCCGGCGGCACGGTTGATCGTGGTCGCCACGGTCCGTCGGAACGAGTGAGGCGTCACTCCCGTGATCCCGGCTGTGGCGAGGACGTCGCGCAGGCGGCGGCGGATGTTGTTCGTCGTCAGCGGCGTCCCGTTTCGGGTGCGGAAGACCAGGGTGTCGGGTTCGTGGCCGGCGAGGCCGACCATCCGGGCCCTGAGCGCGGTGGCGGTGTAGGTCGGGATCGCGATCCGCCTCACCGATGTCGGTGTCTTCGGATGCGGCTGCCGGTAGGTCGGCTTGCCCTTCGGCGACACGATCGTGCCTGAAACCTGCAACGTGGCAGGGGTGGTCGTCAGGTCGATGTCGCACTTCCGCAGGGCGAGGACCTCCCCGATGCGCAGCGAGGAGCCGAGCATGACCTCGATGATTACCTCCAGCTGCCCGTCCGGCTTGGGCCCAGGCGCCTTGGTCTCGCGGCGCCAGGTGCGAGCCGCGGCCCGGATCGCCTGGATCTCCTCCAGGGTCAACGCCGTGGCCTGCGTGACAGGTCGCTTGAGGCGCTTCGTGCCGGTCACGGGGTTCCTCTCGATCGCTTCATACCGGTGCGCCATCCCCAACGCCAGGTTCAACACAACCTTCGCGTGCTTAGCCCGGGAGTAGGACTGGTGCGCGAGGGCGCGCAGGAACCGGTCGACCTTACTGATCGTGATCTCCCGCAGCACAAAATGCTCGAACACCGGCAAGACCAACGTGCGCATGTCCCGCTCGTACAGGTCCTTCGTGCCCTGGGCGAGGTCGGGGTCCAGGTCGAGGTCTTCGAGCCAGACCCGGACCAGGTCGGAGAAAGGGCTGTGGGAGTGCAGATCGCTCACGCCCGCGATGATCCGGGTGCGATGGGCAAGCTTGACCTTCAACTCCTGCTCGGCGGCTTTCGTCGACGCACCGCTGGCCTCGACCGGGCGCAGGACTCCGTCCGGGTCGCGGAACCTCGCCCGTGCGGTCCACGACCTGGGGCTGTTCTTAGTCGTGTTGATGCTGCCGAAAGTCCCGATCGGGATCCGGGACCTACCCATGGCGAGTCACCAGTCCCACGGACTGGAGGAGGGGAGGCCGCTGGGACTCGCAGACGAGGGTTGTGTTGCCGTTCGACGCTGGGGTCCTGGTGAACCCGACAGGACCCGATGAAACCCGAACCAACTTTGGTGCGGGGGAGGGTCCACCTGCGTCGGAGCGCTCAAAGTGGAGAGTAAATGGAGAGTGGTTCAAGTCTCAGAAACCCTTCAGGCCCGGGATTCGTTGGAATCCCGGGCCTGATCTGTCGGGCTGACAGGATTTGAACCTGCGACCCCTTGACCCCCAGTCAAGTGCGCTACCAAGCTGCGCCACAGCCCGCGGTGTTCTTGAGCATGCTCAAGGCTACCGGTTTTGGCCCCTTGGGGCCGACGGAAATACTACCCCACCTCGGGGGCTGTGCCTGACCAGAGCGAGTGCGCGTGGCCACCCGGGATCCGACAGGCGCCGATCCGCACCCGAACCTACTCGCTCGGCGCGTACCGCTCCTCCGGCTCGAACGTGACACCGGCCTCCAGGTCCAGCTCCAGGTGGACGGCGCCCCGCAGGTCGGCGAGCACGATCATGCTGCTGCCGTTGCGGGGTACCCGGTCCGGCGAGGTCCGCATCCGGGCCGCCACCGAGTGCCGCCCGGCCGGCGAGTCGTAGGTGACGGTGACGTCGAGCTCGGGGTCGCTGTGCAGCCAGTAGCTGACCTCGCCGAGCGCGAGCCGGCCGGGGTAGCGCCGCCCGTCGCGCCGGAGCCGGGCGATCATCTCCTGACGTCGTCGGGCCAGGCGCAGGGCGCCCGGCAGCCGCACCAGGACGACGACACCCCACAGGGCCGCGAGCACCGCGACGACCGCCGACACCAGCACGGCCTCGGTACCGGGGACGCCGTCGAGCACCTGACGCACGCGCTGGTCGGCGCCCAGCGCGAGGTCCGCCCCGGCCGCCGCGCCCACGGTGATCCCGGTCAGCAGGGGCGCCAGGACGAGCATCGACGCGGCCCGCCGTTGCCCGAGGTGGTCCTGCGCCCGCTCGCCCAGGTCGACCGCGGCGAGGATGGCGAGGTAGCCGAGCACGAGCGCTCCGCCGATCAGCCAGCCCTGGCCCACAGCCACCGTGCACTCGGTCGACGTCGCGCCGCAGAGCACCGCCGAGCCGGCCAGCGTCGCGGCGGTCCAGGCCACGAGGCACAGCAGCGCCGCCGCCAGCATGCGCGGCGTGACACGTGCGGGAGACCGGCCCGGGGCCAGCCAGGTGATCCGGGACCCCTTGTCGGTCGCGGAGAACATCGGCCGGTGCTCCCACACCTCCGTCGAGGCCGCGTCCCGTGGTGCCACAGCGTCCGTCATGACTGCCTCCCGCTCGGCACGTCGCTCGGCGACGACCGGGCGGGACTGCCCTGACCCTCGTTGGTCCGCGAACCGTGCGGCCCCATCCTTGCCCTTCAGAAGTGCGCTGACCAGTACAGTCGGCCCATGCCCGTCGCCAGTGCCGACCGCCCGGTCGTCAGGACGCCCCGCACGCCGGTGCTCGAGGTGGTGGCCGCCGTCCTGATCCCGATCGGCGTGCTGGCCCTCGCCGTGAACTGGTTCACGGCCTACGGCTGCTTCATCCATTCCTGCGGCACCCCGGAGCCTGGCAACAAGGTCACCTATGCCGTGGTCGCCCCGGTCGTCGTGGCCGCCGTCGTCTGGACGTTCGTCAGCGCCTGGAGGCGCGAGGCGAGCTGGATCTACCTCTGGCACGGTCCGATGGGCCTCGTCGCGCTCATCGTCGCGGTCCTGTGGGCGGTGCCGTCGTTCGAGGTGTCGCCTCCCGAGCCCGAGCACACGCCGTGGACCGGTTGCGTCGAGTACTCGGGCGGCGACAGCGACTGCCCGGGCGGCTGACCCGCCCGGACAGGGCCGTCGTCCGCGCCCGATCAGCTCACACGGCGACCTCACCCACCGTGGCGAGGAAGGCCGAGACCGCCGCCGTGAACTTCCCGGGGCTCTCGATGTGGCCCAGGTGACCGGTCTCGTCCAGCACCGCCAGCCGCGAACCGGGCACCGCCTCGTGGATCATCCGGGCCCACCGCACGCCGCAGATGAAGTCGTCGTCGCCGACCAGCACCAGCGTGGGCGCCGTGATCGCGGGCAGCTCCTCCCGGACGTCGAAGGCCGGGCCCTCGCCCCACGCCGGGGCGGCGTACATGCGCAGCGCGTCGCGCCCGACGGCGAAGTCGGCCTCGTGGCCCCAGTAGTCGTGGAAGTAGGCCGGGGCGATCCTGCGCAGCACCTCCGTCGCTCCCTCGTCGTCGGACGGCGCGGTCCGGCCGGTCAGGCCCGCGACGTAGCCGGCAACCTCGGGGTGGTCGGCCTCGTGGCGGCGCGCGTACCGCTCCATGTTGTCGACCGCCGTCGACCAGAAGACCTCGCCGGTCACCGGCGAGGTGTCGTACAGGACCAGCGAGGCCACGCGGTCCGGGTGGTCGAGCGCGTAGCGCTGGGCCACGAACCCGCCGTGGGAGTGCCCGAGCACCATGACCTCAGGCAGGTCCAGGTGCTCGACGACAGCGTGCAGGAAGTGCGTGTAGAGGCCCAGGTCGTAGCCGCGCGGGTCGGCGAGCCGGCCCGACGCCCCGGTGCCCACGGGCTCGACGTACACCATCGTCATGCGCCGTTCCAGGTCGGGCATGCGCAGGTAGTCCCAGCCGATCCCGGGACCGCCCGGGTGGACGACGCACACGGGGCCGGTGCCCGCGACGTGGTAGCGCTGCTCGATGACGGAGGTCCCGTGCTGGACGGAGATGGTGTGTGTGCCGAGGGAGACGGTGATGTTCGAGGTCACGCCCCCATGACCGGGTAGGGCTCAGCCCTGTGACACCGCGGCGGACGCCGTGGACCCTCGCACCACCAGCCGCGTCGCGAGCTCCTCGCGTGGCGCCTCCCGCGGCACGTCCCCGCCCAGCCGCAGCAGCATGCGCAGCGCGGCCGCGCCCATCTCCGCGATGGGCTGATGCACCGTCGTCAGCGCCGGGCTGAGCCAGCGCGCCTCGGGCAGGTCGTCGAAGCCGACGACGCTCACGTCGTCGGGAATCCGCAGGCCCAGCGCGGCGGCGGCGTCGTACACGCCGAGCGCGATGGTGTCCGAGCACGCGAAGACCGCCGTCGGCGTCGGGGTAGCGCGCAGGAGGCGCAGCGCACCCTCCGCGGCCTGCTCGCGCCGCCAGTCGGTGTGCGCCACGCGGTTGTCGGGCAGGTCGAGGCCCGCCTGCGTCGCGGCGGAGCGGAACCCGTCGATCCGCGCCTGGCTGTACAGGTGGTCGCGCTGCCCGCCCAGGACGGCGAGGCGCCGGTGACCGAGCCCCAGCAGGTGCTCGGCGGCGGCGCGTCCGCCGGCCCAGTTGGCGGCCCCGACGCTCGCGACGGACGACGGCGGCTGGCGCAGCGGATCGAGCAGCACCACCGGGAGGTCGGCGGCGGCCAGGGCCGCGAGCTGGTCGTCGGTCGTGTCCACGAGGGCCAGGACCGCGCCGCGCAGCCGGCGGGCGAGCAGCCGGGTGAGCCAGGCGTCGTCGGGCGGGCGGGCGACCGAGACGACCACCTCGATCCCCGCCTCCTCCGCCGCCTGCTCGACGCCGCTCAGCGCGCGGTTGGCCCAGGTGCCCTCGATACCGCTGAGCACGAGGTCCACGAAGGGCCAGCTCTCCGGCCGTGACGGCGCGTTCCGGCCGGCGCGGCCGCGGTAGCCGAGCTCCGCGACGACGTCCAGCACCCGGGCGCGGGTCGCGGCCGAGACGTCCGAGCGGCCGCCGAGCACCTTGGACACGGTGGGCACCGTGGTCCCGGCGGCCTTCGCGACGTCCGCCAGCGTCGTCCGACGTGGGTTCGGCATGTCGCGACGGTAGCGACGGTCGCAGAAGTTGCGCAACTTATTGGGGGTTGATCCGGCAAAAGTCCTCGGGTATCAAAGGTGGGCGGCATTCCATCGGGCCGCAGTTTGCGCAACTTTCGGGAGCGGAGCACCCATGACGACGACGTCGAGCACCAAACGCGCGCTGGTCGTGCGCGGCGGCTGGACCGGGCACGAGCCGGTCGAGACCACCGACTCGTTCCTGCCGTTCCTCGCGGAGCACGGCTACGAGGTCCGGGTCGAGGAGACGACGGCGGTCTACGCCGACGCCGACTACCTGGCCGGCGTCGACGTGATCGTGCAGACCGTGACCATGAGCACGATCGAGGCCGAGGAGCTGAGCGGCCTGATCGCGGCGGTCGCGGCGGGTACTGGGCTGGCGGGGTGGCACGGCGGCATCGCCGACTCCTTCCGGAACAGCTCCGACTACCTGCAGCTCATCGGCGGGCAGTTCGCCACGCACCCGCCCAAGGCTCCGCGTGCGGAGCTGGCGGGGGAGGCCGCCGACAACTTCCTGCGGCACACGATCGACATCGTGCCCGAGCGTGCCGACCACCCGATCGTCGCCGGGATCTCCGACTTCGAGCTGACGACGGAGCAGTACTGGGTGCTGTCCGACGAGTACAACGACGTGCTGGCGACCACGACGCTCGCCGCGCGCGAGTTCGACGCGTGGCACCGGCCCGTCACGTGCCCGGCGGTCTGGACGCGGCAGTGGGGCGAGGGTCGCGTCTTCGTCTCGACGCCGGGCCACGAGCTCTCCGTCGTCGACGACCCGAACGTCCGCACCATCATCGAGAGAGGCATCCTGTGGGCCAGCCGCTGAGGGTCGGGATCGTCGGGGTCGGGGCGATCGCCGGCCAGTACCTGTCCACGTTCGAGCGGCTGGAGGCCGTGCGCCTCGTCGCGGTGGCCGACCTCGACGAGGCGCGGGCGGCGGCTGTGGCCGCCGAGCAGGGCGTACGCGCGCTGACCGTCGACGAGCTGGTGAGCGACCCCGAGGTCGACCTCGTGCTGAACCTGACGATCCCCGCCGCCCACGCCGAGATCGCCCTGCGCGCCATCGCCGGCGGCAAGGCCGTCTACGGCGAGAAGCCGCTCGCGGTCACGCTGGAGGACGCGCGCGCGATCCTGGACGCGGGCCGCGCCGCCGGGGTGCGGGTGGGCTGCGTCCCGGACACGGTGCTCGGCACGGGCGTGCAGACGGCGCGCAAGGCCATCGACGACGGCGCGATCGGGCAGCCGGTCGCCGCCACCGCGACCATGACGACGCCGGGCCACGAGCGCTGGCACCCCAACCCCGACTTCTACTACCAGCCGGGCGGCGGCCCGCTGCTGGACATGGGCCCGTACTACGTGACGGCGCTGGTCACGCTGCTCGGCCCGGTCGAGTCGGTGGTCGGCGCCGCGAGCCACACCCGCGCGACGCGCACCATCGGGTCGGGGCCGCGGGCGGGGGAGACCGTCCCGGTCGACGTCGACACCCACGTGACCGGGGTGCTGCGGCACGTCTCGGGCGCGCTGTCGACGCTGGTGATGAGCTTCGACTCGGTCGCCACCCGCGCGTCGAACATCGAGGTGCACGGGCAGACCGGATCGCTCGTCGTGCCCGACCCGAACGGGTTCGACGGCGACGTGCTGCTGCACGAGCTCGGCGGCTCCTGGGGGACCCTGCCGCCGAGCGCGGGCTACCGCGGCGCGGGACGCGGCTACGGCGTGGCCGACCTGGCGACGACGGCGCCCGGCGGTACCGCGCGGGCGGACGGCGTGCTCGCTTACCACGTGCTGGAGGTCATGACGGCGCTGCTCGCGGCGGCCGACTCGGGGACGACGGTCGCCGTCGAGAGCCGGTGCGAGCGGCCGGCGGCGGTGCCGTTGTCGGACGGGCCGGCGCTGGGCTAAGGGTGATGGTGGGCTGACGATGGCGGCGGCGGCGCGCCGGTTCAGGGCGCGACGCTGCGCCGGAACGACTGCACGGCCAGGTCTGCCGCGACGTGTCGCGGCAGGTCCTGGTTGCTGACCTCGGCGGCGGTGTAGAGCAGCGCGTAGTACAGGTTCAGGGCCCAGGACGTCGGGATTCCCGCGCCGATCGCCCCCTCGGCGCGGGCCCGGTCGACGAGCGCCCGCATCTCCTCGTCGCCGTCGTCGGAGGACCAGTGCGGGTTGCCCTCGAACCGCTTGGGGTCCGCGAACAGGAAGATCACGCGGTCGCCCATCTCGACGCCGGCGCGCAGGAAGTGCTCCAGGGTCTCCATCGCGGGGACGGCCACCGCCGAGCCGTCGTCGGCCGTCTCCAGCCGGGCCAGCGAGTCGAGCAGCAGGGCGTCGATGAGCGCCTGCCGGTCGGTGAAGTAGCGGTGCAGGGTCGAGCGGCTGACGTCGGCGCGCAGCGCGATGGAGCTCAGCGAGGCCGAGAAGTCGTGCGCCCACACGGCCGCCGCCGCGTCCAGCACCGCTGACCTGGTGCGAGCCCGCGCCCCGCGCTCGTTCTGCTCGGTGGTCGTCACCAGGCCGAGGGTAGGCCGTAGTACCGGGCGGCACAATACGGTTGCGAAATGCGACAGTGGTGTCGCAGAATGGATCGCACGTGTTGAACGAGCGGGACGCGAGCGGACGGAGCGGTGACGTGTCGGACGGAAGACCACAGGCAGGCCGGCAGGCCGAGAAGGCCGGGGGCGCCAGGGACCGGACCACGGGGGAGAAGGTGCGGTCCCTGTGGGCCTACGCCCGCCCGCACAAGGCGGTGCTCGTCGTCGCGCTGCTGCTCGGGGCGATCGGCACCGCCACGGAGCTGGCCACCCCGCTGGTGACCAAGGCGGTGCTCGACGGGCTGGAGGCCTCCGCGTCCCTGGCCACGCCGATCACGATCCTCGCCGTGCTGCTCGTGGCGGGCACCGTGGTCGGGCTGGTCCAGGGCATCATGCTGGGCACCCTCGCCGAGCGGATCATCCTCGCGGCCCGCACCGGCCTGGTGCGCCACCTGCTGCACGCCCGCGTGCCCGAGGTGACGGCCCGCCAGCCCGGCGAGCTGGTCACCCGGGTCACCTCCGACACGCTGCTCATCCGCGAGGCGACCACGTCGAGCGTCGTCAACTTCGTCAACGGCGTGATCGGCCTCGTCGGTGCGATCGTGCTCATGGCCTACCTCGACGTCGTGCTGCTCGGCGTCACGGTCGCCGTCCTGATCCTGGCCGGCGTCAGCGTCGTGGCGCTCATGCCGCGGCTGTCCCGCGCGCAGCAAGAGGCGCAGGAGCACGTGGGCGCGCTCGGCGGCCGCCTCGAAGGGGTCATCCGCGCGCTGCGGACCGTCAAGTCCGCGCGGGCCGAGTCGCGCGAGACCGGCCGGGTCGCGGCGCACGCCGAGGCCTCGGCCCGCAGCGGCATCCGCGCCGTCAAGCTCGAGAACGTGTCCTGGACCATCACCGGGGTCGCGGTCAACCTGGCGGTCATGCTGCTGCTCGGCGTCGGGGCGTGGCGCGTCTCGACCGACGCCATCACGGTGAGCACGCTCGTCGCGTTCCTGCTGTACGTGTTCCAGCTGATGATGCCGGTCATGCTCCTGACGATGTCGCTCACGTCCCTGCAGTCGGGCCTCGCGGCGGCCGCGCGGATCAGCGAGGTCGAGGAGATGGCGCTGGAGGCGGACGACGACGCGGCGGTGCGGGACGGCGGTCGGGACCTCGACCGGGACGGCTTGGACGGCCTGCCGGCCGCGCCGCGCGCCGGTGCCGAGCCCCCGCTGGTGCGGCTGCACGACGTGACCTTCCGGTACGCCGGAGCGAGCGGCAACGGCACGACCGGCGGCCGGCCGCCCGCGCTCGACGGCGTCACCCTGGAGGTACCGCGGCGCGGGCACACCGCAATCGTCGGGCCCTCGGGCGCCGGCAAGACGACGATCATGTCGCTCCTGCTGCGGTTCCTCAGCCCCGACTCCGGCCACGTCGAGCTCGACGGCCGGCCGTACGCGGGGTGGACCACGGACCAGATCCGCTCCCGTATCGCCTACGTCGAGCAGGACACCCCGATCGTGCCCGGCACCCTGCGCGAGAACCTCGCGTATGCCGCCCCGGACGCGACCGACGCCGAGATCCGGGCCGCGGTCGACGCGCTGCGGCTCACCGAACGCGTCGCGATGCTGCCCGACGGGCTCGACACCCAGGTGAGCGCGTCCCAGCTCTCGGGCGGTGAGCGCCAGAGGGTCGCCGTGGCGCGCGCCCTGGTCGCCCGGCCGGAGATCCTGCTGCTCGACGAGGCGACGGCGCAGCTCGACGGCCTGACCGAGGCGGCGCTCGCGGAGGCGATCCGCGACGTCGCGAGCACGGGGGCGGTCGTGACGATCGCGCACCGCATCTCGACCGTCATGGACGCCGACCAGATCGTGCTGCTCGAACGCGGACGGGTCCGGGCGATCGGCCGGCACACGGAGCTGCTGGAGTCGGACGAGCTCTACCGCGAGCTGGTCGCGGCCCTGCGGCTCGACGCGAACGTCACCGTGCCGGGGGAGGAGGAGCGAGCCCCGGCGGGGGCATGAGGGTCGGGGCGATCGGCTGGTCCTGGAGAAGGATCGGCTCGGGCCGCCGGGATCCCGAGGCTTGGCCGCGCGACATGATGAGGGGATGACCTCCGTGGCCCGCCCCTCGACCGGCCGGGCAGCGTCCGGCGCGATGATTCCCGAGATGATCCCGAGGGACCTGTGGGCGCGGTGGCGCCTGTCCGACGCGACCGATCTGGGCGGCAGCCGGTCCCGCACGTGGCGGGTCCGGCGCGGCTCGACCGTGTTCGCCCTCAAGTGGCTGCCCGCGAGCGTCCGGGCGGACTGGCGGTACGAGACTCAGGTCATGACCGCGTTGCGGTCAGCCGGCTGGCCGGCTCCGGTCCTGGCGGAGGAGCCTCTCGTTCGGGACGACGGGATCTGGCGGCTCTTCGCCTGGCTCCCGGGTGGACCCGCGCCCGACGAGGGCAGCGACGACAGTGAGGGGTTCAACCGTGGGCGACTCCTCGCCGAGTTCCATGCCGCGAGCTCCCCGCTCGGCGCCATCAGCCGACGGGACGGGTTCGAGCTTCCCCGCGAGGCCGTGAGCGATCCGCTGCTCGACCAGTGGCTCACGGTGCACGAGCGGCATCTCCCGGAAGAAGGCCGGACCCTGCGCGCCTATCGCGAGGCGGCGGCCGCGTTGCTGGCCGAGAACGGGTCCGACCTTGCGGCCGCTCTCCCGGCTGGCGTCCCGGGCGGCGCCGCCCCCGGCCTTCCGTCCGGCGTCCCGTCCGGCGTCGTCCACGGCGACTTCACGCCGTGGAACCTGCTGTTCGAGTCAGGCACCCTCAGTGGGATCCTCGACTTCGAGGCGTGCCACCACAACCACCTCGTCGCGGACTTCGCCCTCGCCTGGCGCGGTGACCACGACGACGTCATCCGGGGGTACGACTCGGTGCGACCGCTCTCGGAAACCGAGTGGCGACTGGTGTGGCCGACCTATTGGGCGTGGCTGTTCCTGGGCGTCAAGGAGATCCTCGCCGAGCACTACTCGCGGCCGGGCGGCGCCTCGCGCCCCGCGGACCTCGACTGGCAGGTGCGGCACCTGCTCAAGGACTCCGGCCTCCTGGCCGCAACGTGCGGGCCGAAGCCGGTCGACCTGGCCTGAGATCGCGCCGCTGCCCAGTGTTCAGCCCGTGCTCTCCCGCTCCACCAGCCGGTGCGGCGCCAGCACCCGCACCGCCTCGCTCTCGTCGCCGCCGATCCGCCGGACCAGGGCGTCCATCGCGGACTGCGCGATCGCCGCCTTGTCCGGCGAGATCGTGGTGAGGCTGGGGTTCCCGTACCGGCCGTCCTCGATGTCGTCGAACCCGACCACGGCCACCTGCTCGGGCACCGCGACCCCGGCGTCGTGCAGGGCGCGGAGCGCGCCGAGGGCGAGCAGGTCGGAGAAGCAGAACAGGGCGTCCGGCAGGGTGCCGCCGCGCAGGAGGGCGCGGGTCGCGTCCGCCCCGCCGCGCCGCGTGAACGTGTCGACGTAGGCGACCTGCGCCGTGGCGTGCGGAGCCGCCGCCATCGCCGCCTCGAACCCGCTCAGGCGCAGCGAGCTGGACGACTTCTTGTCGCGCTGGGCGCCGACCGCGACCACGTGCCGCCGTCCGGCGGCCAGCAGGTGCTCGACCGCCTCGCGTGCGGCCGCGAAGTTGTCGATGTGCACGTGGTCGAAGCCGGGGTGCGGCTCCTCGCCGAGCAGCACCACGGGCCGCTGGGTGCGCGCGGACCGGCTCAGGTCGTCGTCGGTCAGGCCGAGCGGGCTGACGATCAGGCCGTCGAAGATCGCCTTGGTGTCGGCGCGGGCGAGCAGGTCGCGCTCGCGGTCCCGGACGCCGTCGGTCTGCTCGACCATGAGCGTGTACCCGTGACCTCGGGCGGCCTCGATGAGCTTGCGGGCCAGCTCCGCGAAGTAAGGGTTGTCGAGGTCGGGCACCACGAGCCCGGCCATGCCGGTGCGGCCCGAGCGCAGCATCCGGCCGATCTCGCTCGGCCGGTAGTCGAGCTCCTCGATGGCGGCGAGCACGCGCTCCCGGGTGCCGGCCGCGACGTTGACCGTGCCGCTCACGACGTTCGACACGGTGCGGGCCGAGACGCCCGCGAGGCGTGCGACGTCCTCGCGTCGACCCACGTCGGCCTCCTCGCGTCGTACGGCTCGCCGCGCCGCACCTGCCGGACGGTGTCCTGCCTGCTCAGCGGCGCTGCTGTTGCATCGCGGCAAGCCTACTGGATAGTGTGCGGGCCGACCGGCTTGCATCGTGGCAAGACCGCCCGCCGCGAGGGGAAGACATGGAAGCGCCGAGAGCGCCGCACATCGTCCTGATCATGACCGACCAGCACCGGGCGGACCTGTCGGCCCGGTCGGGGTTCCCGGTGGACACCACCCCGTTCCTCGACGAGCTCGCCGCCCGCGGCACCGACTTCCAGCGCGGCTACACCAGCTCGCCGCTGTGCGTCCCGGCCCGCGTGAGTCTGCTGACCGGACGGTTCCCGTCCGCGCACGGCGTGACCCAGAACAGCACACCCGGCGCCGCCCGGTTCGACCGCGACCTGCTCGACGTGCTGGGGGAGGCCGGCTACCACCGCATCTTCGCGGGCAAGCCGCACATGCACCGCGGCCCCGACGACTTCGACGCCTACCGCGGCCCGTACTGGCACACCGGCGGGCCCCAGCACAGCCCCGGCCACGCGGCCTTCGACCAGTGGCTCGACGACCTCGACCACGGCGTCTCACCTGAGCCGACGCCGCACCCGCTGGAGGACTCGCTCCCGTACCGCATCGTCTCCGACGCCGTCGAGGCCGTGACCGAGGCGGTGTCCGGGGCTGCGACCGAGGCCGTGACCGAGGCCGCCGGCGAACCCACGGGCGCCGACCGCCCCACCTTCCTCTGGGTCTCCTTCCCCGAGCCGCACAACCCGTACCAGGTGCCCGAGCCGTACTTCAGCATGTTCCCCGCCGACGAGATCCCGGAGCGCCTGCACGGCCCCGACGTCGCCGCCGCCAAGGGCGGGCACTGGGCCTGGCTCCGCGACCTGGCGGAGGAGAAACGCCCCGGGTACGACGACGAGAGCTCCCGCTACCGCGCCAACTACTGCGGCCAGCTCCGCCTGCTCGACGACCAGGTGCGCCGTCTCATGGAGCACGTCTGGGCCACGCTCGGCGACGACGTGCTGGTCATCATGGTCAGCGACCACGGCGACTACGTGGCCGAGTACGGGCTGCAGCGCAAGGGCGCCGGCATGCCGGAGGTGCTGATGCGTATCCCGTTCTTCCTCAGCGGCGGACCGGTCGCGGCCCGCACCCGCGGCGAGCTGGTCTCGATCGTGGACATCCTGCCCACGATCGCCGAGCTGGTCGGCTCCGCCATCCCCGACGGCGTCACCGGCCGCAGCCTCGCGCCCCTCCTGCTCGACGCCGGGCGCACGTCGCCCGAGTTCGACGACCTCTACGCCGAGCGCGGCTTCGGCGGCCTCACCTACGGCGCCGACGAGCGTCCGCCCCTGCACTTCCCGTACGAGGGCCGCACGTTCGACGAGCTCAACACCGTCACCCAGAGCGGGCGCTCGCGGATGCTGCGCCGCGGCGACCTCAAGCTCATCGTGCACAGCGACGGCAGCGGCGAGCTGTACGACCTCGCCGCCGACCCGACCGAGGTGCACGACCTGTTCGACGACCCCGGCTATGCCGCCGCCCGCGCCGACCTGCTCTGGCGCCTGACGCAGTGGATGCTCCGCGCGCAGGACGAGCTGCCCACCGGCGCGTACACGGCCAAGCGCGCACCCCACAACTGGGCCTTCGACGCCACTTCCGACGACGGCACCGCGCCCACCGGCACTGCACCCGACGACGGCACGGCCCGGACCCACCAGAGGTGAGCCCGGGCCGTCCCAGCGGTCAACGGGTCAGAACCCCGAGTTCCCGCCCTGCCGGTCCAGCACGAACCCCATGTCGTTCAGCAGCCCCGCCGTCCCGGACCCGGAGACGGTCGTGTTCGCGAACGACGCCCGCCCGGCGGCGTGCAGCTCGATGCCGTACGTGCCCGACCCCGTGATCGTGACCCGGTCCAGGCTCACCTGCTGGATCGACTTCTGCCACGACATCAGCACGCCCGCGTAGGTGCTGTCCTGGATGGTCATGTCGCGGATCACGATCGGCGCGTCGATGGCGTGCACGTCGGCGTAGATCCACAGCGCGCCCAGCTCGGCCGGCCAGTTGGGCTCCCGGCTGCCGGTGCGGGTCAGGGTGTTGCGGGCCACCGTCGTCGTGCCCGTGAAGGGGACGCCGAACCGGGTGCTGACCGCGATGCCCGCGGCCGCGTTGACGGTGTCGGCCACGAGGTTGTCCTCGACCCGGTTGCCGCCCCCGCCGCCGTACACGGCCAGGCCGTTGGCCAGCGCCGGGGCCTGGACCGTGTTGAACGAGAACACGCTGCCGCTGACGGCGGCGCCGTCCGACCACATCGCCAGCGAGTCGTCGCCGGTGTTGCGGAACGTCGACTGGGTCACCTGCGTGTTGGTCACGCCGGAGCGCAGGTTCACGCCGTCGGCGTACGTGTCGCGCACGCGCAGCCCGACCGCGAGCAGGTCGCGCGAGCCCGGCCGCACCCACAGCCCCACCTTGGTGTGCTGCACCCAGATGTTCTGCAGCAGCGACTCGCTGGTGAAGTCGCCCTCGATCGCGGCCTGCCCGTCGGCGTCCTCGCGCACGGTCGCGGAGCCGAAGATCGCGACGTCCGCGATGGTGACGCCGCCGCCGGTCGCGTAGAACCCGCCCGCCCGGCCGGTGCCCACGATCGCTGAGTGCCAGGGTCCCGCACCGAGCACGGTCACGCCCGCGACCCGGACGGCGTCGTTCACGTGGAAGGTGCCGGCCGGGATCCAGACCGGTACGCCCGCGGCCTTGGCGGCGGCGACCGCCGCCGTGATCGCCGCGGTGTCGTCGCCCCCGCCCGACGTCGCCCCGTGCGCCGTGATCGAGACGGCGCCCGACGGCGCGGTGAGCGCCGGGGCCACCCGCTCCGCCTCGACCAGGTCGACGTCGATGTGCGCCACGGCGCCCGAGTCCTTCTGCAGCCGCAGCACCGTGCCGGCCGGCTGCTCCGGGATCTCGAACCGTAGCTCGTCGTAGAACCGGTGGGCGCCGCCGAGCGACGGGTCGTTGTGGAACGGGTACTCGCCGTACTGCCAGGCGTGCGCCGAGGTCAGCGTCACGTCCTTGAGCTTGGTGCCGTTCGCGTACACCGCCAGCGGTGACGTCTGCCCGGTCCCGGCCGCGTTGTCCGGGATCGAGTAGCGCACCACCAGCCCGCTCGCCGGGGCGGTCAGGGTCAGGTCCACCCGTTCGCCGACGGCGTCCAGCCGCACGGCGCTGCGGCCGCTCGACTCCGCCTGCACCGTGCCGTAGGTGCGCGACGGCGTCAGCTTGGTCCCCGTGGTCGATCCGGCCTCGGCCTCGTACTGCGTGTACGACGTCGACGCGCCGCGCGCCGCGAGGTCCGTCTCGCCGGACACCGCGATGCTGTCGACCAGCACGTCGGCGCCGCCGCTCGCGGCCCGGATGCCCACGGTGTTCACGCCCGCCCGCACCGGCACGCTCGCCGTCACGGTGCGCCACCCGCTGCCCGCGGCGAAGCTCACCTGACCCGTGACCCGGCCGTTGACCAGCAGGTCGAGGGTGCGCGCGCCCGCGGGCGTCGCGAACCGGATCGTCGCCGTCGCCGTGCCGGCCGAACCCGCCTGGATCGTGCGCAGCACGCGCGCGCCCGTCGTCGTGAAGCCGCCCACGTAGCCCGCGCCCGTGAAGCCGCCGGTGGCGGTCGCGACCGCGGCGTTGCCGGAGCGGTAGGCGTTCTCGGCCTCGCCCGGGCCAGCGGGCTGCGGTGGCACGTTCGTGCCGACGTCGAGCCGGTCGATGTTCGCGTTGCCGTTGTCGCCCGAGGCGTAGGCCAGCCGCAGGTCGTGGTTGCCCGCGGTCAGCGTCACGGTGTGGGTCACGGTTCCCCAGGTGTCCCAGCTCGCGGTCGCGGGCAGGGAGAGCTGCGTCAGCCGGGTGCCGCCGTCGTACAGCGAGAGCGTGCGCGCCGAGCCGGTGCCGTTGGCGTACCGGAGCGTCAGGTCCTTCGCCCCGGCGGCCGCGAACTGCACCTTGAACGTGACCGACGCCGAGCCCGCGTTGCCGTCCGTGAAACCGCCCACGAACCCGGAGCCGGAGAAGCCCGTGTGGTCCGTGGCGGTCACGGCGCCGCCCGCGAGGGTGGCGGACTCCGCCTCGAACGTCGGGCCGGGGCCGTAGTCGGCTCCGGTGGAGCCGCCCGAGTCGCTGACGTCGAGGGCGTCGAGGTTCACGTTGCCGGAGTCGGCGGAGCCGAACCGGTACGCGACCGAGTGGCTGCCCGCGCTCAGCGTGACGGCCGTGCTCTGGGTCGCCCAGGTGGTCCAGCCGGCCGTCGCCGGGAGCGTGACCTGCTGGGCGGCGCCGTCGACCAGGAGCGTCAGGGTCTTGGCCGAGCCGGTGCCGTTGGCATACCGGAGAGCCAGCGTGTGCGGGCCGGACGACGCCGCGGTGACCGCGAACGTCGACGTCGCGGAGCCCTTGTTGCCGTCGGTGAAGCCGCCCACGAAGCCGGAGCCCGTGTAGCCGGAGTGCTCCGTGGAGACGACGGCGCCGCCGGTCAGGGCGGCCTGCTCGGCCTGGTACCGCGTGGTCGCGGCGCCCGCCGGGGCCGCGGTCGCGGTCACGAGGGCGGCGCCGGCGACCGCGAGGGCCGCCAGCAGGGCCAGGCGTCTGCGCCAGGCGGGGATGGTGCGGGTGTCAGTTCTGCGCGGCATGAGATCTCCTTCGACCGGGATGCGCATCAGCAGTGAGGTCTACCGACCAGAGGTTCAGCGACCCGAAGGTCTGGCAACCGAAGGTTTAGCGGTAAACTTCGCTGGAACGGTACGGGCACGCCGACCGTCCGGTCAAGAGCGACCTAGGATGCGGCTGGAGCCGGAAGCCGACGGGGGAGGGGCGCGTGACCACGCGACTGAGCGACATCGCGGACGAGGCCGGCGTCAGCGTCATGACCGTCTCGAACGTCATGAACGGCAAGCGCGCCCGCGTCTCGCCCGCCACGATCGAGAGGGTCCTGGGCATCGCCGCCCGGCTCGGCTACGTGCCGAACATCCCGGCCCGCAGCCTCGCGGCGAACAGCTCGCACATCGTGGCGGCGCTCGTGCCGGTGGGGGAGAACAACAGCCTGCTGGTCAGCCCGCACACCGTCGCCGTCGTCGGCGGTATGGAGACCCACCTGCGGCACCGCGGCTACCACGTGCTGCTGCGCGGCATCGAGCACGAGGACCAGGTGGCGCAGACCGTCCGCGGCTGGTCGCTCGACGGCGTGGTGCTCGTGGAGTTTACGGACGAGCAGATCGACCGGCTCCGCGTCGACACGGTGCCGCTCGTCGCCATCGACAGCTACTCCGCCAACCCGCGCACCATCGGCGTGCGCAGCGACGACCACGGTGGCGGCCGCCTCGCGGGCGAGCGCCTGGCCGACGCCGGGCACCGGCACGTGCTGTTCGCCGGGCCGCCCTACGCGGGCCTCGGCGTCGTCGGCCAGCGGTGGGCCGGGTTCCGCGAGGCCTGCCTGGCCGCCGGGCTCGACCCCCGGCACGTCGAGGCCGTGGAGGTGCTCACGTCGTTCGAGGACGGACGGCGCCTCGGCCTGCGGCTGCACCGCGACCACCCGGACGTGACCGCCGTGTTCGCCACCGCCGACCACCTCGCCGTCGGCATCATGGCGGGTATCGCCGAGGCGGGCGGGTCCGTGCCCGGCGACGTGTCCGTCATCGGCTTCGACGACCTCGACTTCGCGCGGTACACCACGCCGGGCCTGACCACGGTCGCGCAGAACATGCCGGCGAAGGTCGCCGAGGCGTCGCGCATCGTGCTGGAGGAGATCGAGGGGACCGGGCCCGGGGCCGGCGAGGCCCGGGGGGCCCGCGAGCCCGTCTCGCTCGACGTCCACCTGGTCGAGCGCGGTTCGGTCGGGCCTCCCCGGGGCTGACGCCGCCGTCGTCCGACGACGTACCCCGGGGAGACCCGGCCGGTCAGCGGAACGAGCCCGCGGTGATGCCCTCGACGAACCGCCGCTGCGCGACGACGAAGAGGATGACGCTCGGGATCATGGACAGGATCACGCCCGCCAGCACCACCGAGATGCTGCCCGTGCCGAAGGTGCCCTGCAGGGTGACGAGCCCCAGCGGCAGCGTGAAGTTCTCCTGCGACTGCAGGAAGATCAGCGGCCGGTAGAACTCCGCCCAGAACCCGGTGAACGCGAGGATCGCGAGCGTGGCCATGGCCGGCGTCGCCATCGGCGCGTAGATCAGGCGGAACACCTGGAAGCGGGAGGCGCCGTCGACCCGCGCTGCCTCGCCGAGCTCGACGGGCATCTGCAGGAAGTACTGCCGCATCAGGAACGTGCCGAACGCGCTGCCGATGGCCGGGAGGATCAGCGAGGCCAGGCTGTCGGACAGTCCCATGCGGCTGATCAGCACGAACACCGGGATGATCGTGGTCTGGACCGGCACCATCATGGTGGCGAGGAACAGCGCGAAGATCGCGCCGCGCCCCGGGAAGCGCACCATGGCGAACGCGTAGCCGCTCAGCGTGCAGGTGATGATCTGCGCGCCGACGATGAGGCCGGTGACGATCACGCTGTTCAGGAAGAACCGCCCGAGCGAGACCTCCGAGAACACCTTCGCGTAGTTGGAGAAGTCGGGGTCCAGCGGCAGCCAGACCGGCGGGTTGGTGAACGACTCGGCGGGTTCGCGCAGCGACGTCGTCAGCGTCCACAGCAGCGGGCCGAAGGCGACCATCGCGGCCAGGACCAGGACGACGAGGCCGACGCCGCGGCCGATCCGGCGGGTCAGGGCCGACCGGGAGAATTGGGCCGACGGGGAGCGCTGGGCCGACGGGGAGAACGAGGGAGCGGTCACGAGTAGAACACCAGCCTCCGGGAGAGAGTGAACTGCAGTCCGGTGAGCGCGATGAGCGCCGCGAAGAGCACCATGGAGATGGCCGACCCGTACCCGAACTGCAGGTTCTGGAACGCCGTCTGGTAGATGACCATCGTGATGGTCGTGGTGGCCGTGCCGGGCCCGCCCTTGGTCATGATGAAGGCCTGGTCGAAGAGCTGCATCGCGTTGATCAGGCCGATCACGCAGGCGAAGAAGACCGTCGGGCTGATCAGCGGCAGCTTGATCCGCAGCAGCGAGCGCACCGGCCCGGCGCCGTCGATCTCGGCGGCCTCCATGACATCGCGCGGCAGCCCGGCCAGGGCGGCCACGAACAGCACGAACGTGAACCCGACCGACTGCCAGACCGCGACGAAGACGATGGTCACCACGGCGCCGGCGTCGCTGGTCAGCCACGGCACCCCGCTCCCGCCCAGCAGGGTCAGGTAGTAGTTCACGACGCCGAACCGCTCGTTGAACATGTACGTCATGAAGATGGACACCGCGGCCGTGGACGCCAGGAGCGGCAGGTAGAACACGGTGCGGAAGATCGCCTTGGTCGAGGCCCGGCGACGCTGGTCCACGAGGAGCGCGAGGAACAGCCCGATCGCGACCTGGAGGGCCACGATCGAGAACGCCAGCACGGCCGTGACGCCGAACGAGTGCACCACGCGCTGGTCGCTGCCGATCGCCGCGTAGTTGTCCAGGCCGACGAACCGCGGCGGCGTGATGACGTCCCAGGCGAAGAACGACAGGCCGAACGACGCGAGGATCGGGCCGATCGTGAACAGGAGGATCGCCGCCCCGGCGAGGCCGATCATGCCGTAGCCGAACGCGGCCTCAGCCCGGCGGCTGCGGCGTGCGGCGGGCGTGCGGCGGACGACGTCGCCGGGCCGGGCGGGTGCCGGACCCCGGACCGGAGTGACGGCGCTCATGCGACCGCCCCCGCCGCCGTCTCGAGGTCGATCTGCAACCCGTCGAGCGCCGCCCGCGCATCACCGGTGGCGATGGCCTCGGTGGTGCGCTGGTTGAGCGCGGTGGACAGGGCGTTGAAGTAGATCGGGGCCGGGATGGGCGCCGTCTCCGGGAACTCGGTCAGCGTGCTGCTGAACACGTCCCAGTGCTCCGGGCCGGTGGTCTCGTACCGCTGCGCCGTCGACAGGGACTGCCGCGCGGGCGTCGTCACGTTGCCCGGGAACAGCACGTCGAAGGCGTCCGGGAAGGTCAACCGCTTGATGACCTCCCAGGCCAGGTCTTTCTTGTCGGAGGTCTCCAGGATGGAGTAGCCGGCCGTGCCGAACAGGTGCCGCTGCGACTTCCAGCGCGGGAAGTACTGGACGTCGAACGAGCCTGGCGCCATGCCCGCGTTGTGCAGGCCGCCGGCCCAGAAGCCGCCGCCCACGCTCATGCCCACGCGGCCCGCGGCGAACAGGGCCTGGGAGGTCTGCCCGCCGCCGACGTCGGGCGAGGGCGCGATGCCCTCCTTGCGCAGCTCGATCATGAGCTCCAGGGCCTCGACCGCCGCCGGGGAGTTGGCCACGGGGTCGCCCCAGGCCCAGCCGCCGCCGCGGCCGGCGGCCGCCGGGTTGCCCGCGTACGCCGCGTCCCACAGCCACTCACCGCCGGGCGCGCGGCCCTCGGTCAGCAGGTTGCCGTCGTTGGCGTACAGGAACGAGGTCCAGCTGCCCCACAGCCGCACGACCCAGTCGTAGGCGTTGATGTCGGGGATGCGGGCCATGGCGCGGCCGGCGTCGTAGAAGTCGTCGACGGTCCAGTCCGGCGCGGGCAGGTCGAGCCCCGCCCGTTCGAACAGGACCGGGCTGTAATACATGTTCCCGGCGTTGTAGTCGAGCGGCAGCAGGAACAGGCTGCCGTCGTACATCATCGCCTCGACCAGCGCGGGGGAGACGTCGTCGAAGTAGTCCTGGAGCTCGGCCAGGTCGCGGGTCACGTACTCGTCCAGCGGCGCGGCCAGGCCGCGGCCGGCCATGAGCTGCACGCCCTCGGTGGCGACGCTGACGATGTCGGGGCGGCTGCCCGCGGCGATCTGCGTGAGCAGCTTGGCGAAGAACTCGTTCCAGTCGGTGCCCGGCGTCGCGTTGATCTCCAGCCGGATGGTCGGGTCGAGCGTGCGGACCGGCTCCTCGAGCCGCGCGCGCAGCTCGTCCGCCCCGCTCTGGTCCCCGAAGAACGCGATCTTCAGGGCCTTCGGGTCCGACGGCGGCGCGCACGAGGTCAGGGCCGTCGTCGCGGCGAGCGCGAGTCCGACACCCCCGGCCCGCAGCAGCGACCGTCGGGACAGTGGCGGCAATGGCATCCGTCCCCTCCTCTCTGAGGTGGTCAATTCCTATTGGGCGATGAGTGAAGCAGAGGGGTCGCGGCGTCGTCAATAGGTATTGACCGAATCGCGCGACGGTAGTCTGCGGACGGGAGGTACCGATGACAGAAGTGCCGAGGACAGTGGCGAAGGCCGGACGGCCGACGATGAACGACGTGGCCCGCGCCGCCGGCGTCTCGCAGTCAACCGTGTCGTTCGTCCTGAACGACCGCCGCGACATCCCGGTGGCCGCCGAGACGCGCGAGCGGATCCTGGAGGCGGCCCGCTCGCTCGGCTACCGCCTGAACCGGCGCGCCCAGGAGCTGCGGCTGAACCGCTCGACGACCCTCGGGGTGGTGTCCTACGGCGTCGCGTCGCACCCGTTCGCGGGTGCGCTGCTCGCGGGGATGCAGACCGCCGCACGGGCGGCCGGGCACGTCTGCATGGTGATCGACGTCGACGGGCACGACGGCGACGAGGCTGTGGCCGACCTCCTCGACCGGGGCGTGACCGGCATCGTGCACGCCTCCGCCGGCACCGGCCCGGTGACGGTGAACCGTGAGCTGGGCGAGACCCGGGAGCTGTTCGTCGGCTGCTGGCCCGAGGCGGGCGGCGCGGGGGAGGGCACCGTCCTGCCGGACGACCGCGAGGGCGGACGGCGTGCCGCGGCCCATCTGCTCGACCTGGGGCACCGCGACATCGCATTCCTCGGGGGGCCTGCGGACGACTTCGCCGCCGGCGAGCGCGCGGCCGGGCTGGACGACGCCCTGCGTGCGGCGTCGGCCGACCCTTCCCGTGTGGTGCGCCGGAACGGCGACTACGGCTCTCGGTCGGGCTACCGGATCACCAACGAGCTGTTCGACGCCGGCCGGCCCACCGCGCTGGTCTGCGGTAACGACCAGATGGCGCTCGGCGCGCTGCTCGCCCTGCACGAGCGCGGCCTGTGCGTGCCGGACGACGTGAGCATCGTGGGCTACGACGACCAGGAGGCGCTGGCCGACGCGATCCACCCGGCCCTGACGACGGTGCGCCTGCCGCACCGCGAGATGGGCCTGCGGGCGGCCGAGCTGCTGGTCAAGCCGCCGTCGGGCACGCCGCACGAGGAGCTGGTGGACTGCCCGCTCGTGGTCCGCGAGTCGACGGCGAGCCCGCGATAAATACCTATTGACGACCCGCATGGACGCTGATTAGCCTCAGCGTCCATGCCCACGAGCGAACCTGCCGCCACCGAGCCCTACCGCCCGCGCCTGCACTTCTCGCCGGCCCGGAACTGGATGAACGACCCCAACGGCCTGCTCTTCCACGACGGCACGTACCACCTGTTCTTCCAGCACAACCCGGGCGGCCCGGAATGGGGCGACATCGCCTGGGGGCACGCGACGTCGTCCGACCTGCTGACCTGGACCGAACACCCGGTGGCGATCCCCGCCACGGACCACGAGATGATCTTCTCGGGCTCTGCCGTGGTGGACGCCGCCAACACCTCGGGGCTCGGTTCGGCCGGGGCCGGGCCGCTCGTCGCCCTGTACACGAGCGCCTACCGGGACCACCCTGTGCACGGCGACAACCAGGCGCAGTCGGTCGCGTACAGCACCGACGGCGGGCGCACCTGGGAGAAGTACGCGGGCAACCCGGTGCACGACCGGGGCCGGACCGACTACCGCGACCCCAAGGTGTTCTGGTTCGGCCCGCCCGAGGGTGGGCACTGGGTCATGGCGGCCGTGGACGCCGATGCCTCGCGGCTGGTCGTGAACGTCTCGGACGACCTGCTGCGGTGGCGCACCACGAGCACGTTCGAGAGCGCCCGGCTGCCGGAGATGTGGGAGTGCCCGGACCTGTTCCCGCTGGTGGTAGAGGGTTCTCGGGCCGACGGCGGGGCTGCTGGGCCCGGAGGCGACGTGCGCTGGGTGCTGGTGCTCAGCACCAGCGGCCCGGGGCAGCACTACGTGGTCGGCGACTTTGACGGCGAGCGGTTCGTGGAGGACGCCGCTGTGCCGACCGGCCGGGTCGACCACGGCGCGGACCTGTACGCGGCGGCGACGTTCAACGGGCTCGCGGGCGAGCCGGGCGGCGTCGGGCTCGGCGTGGACGCGCCGGCCGGGCGTCGGGTGCTGATCGGCTGGATGGGGCAGGCCTTCCGGGCGCCAACGTCGCCGTGGCAGGGCATCATGTCGGCGCCGCGTGACCTCGGGCTCCGCGCCGTGGACGGCGTGCCGCGTCTGGTGAGCCGGTTCTCGCCGGAGGTCGGCGCGGCCGAGCGGGAGGTCGTGTCCGTCGAGGGGCTTGCCGTGGACGGGGCTGGTCCGGGCGGCTCGGGCGCCGGTGCGACCGCCGTCGTCGGCCGGGGCGGCGGCCTCCAGCAGCGGGTGCGGGCTCGGATCGTGCCGGGTTCGGCGTCGTTCGCGGGCGTCCGGGTGCTGGTGGGGGAGGCGCGCGGCACGACCATCGGCTACGACCGGGCGACGGGCGAGCTCGTGCTCGACCGTTCGGCGTCGGGCGTCGCCGCGCACGACGGGTTCGCGACGCCGCGCCGGGTGCCGGTGCGGCTGGTCGACGGCGCGCTCACGCTCGACGTGCTGACCGACGCGATGAGCGTCGAGGTCGTCGCGAACGACGGCGAGGTCGTGGTCAGTGAGCTGGTGTTCCCCGGGTCCGATGCGGTGGGCGTCGAGGCCTTCGCCGAGGGCGGGGGTGCGGTGCTCGACGTGCGGGTGGCCGACGTCGTTCCTGAGGGCGACTGAGCCCGTCCTGGCGGGCAAGGACCACTCCGCCGAGGGGGTAACGCTGAGCGAACATTGCTAGCTCAGCGTTACCCCCTCGGGGGCGTAGGCGTTGCCCCGAGGCGCCGGTCCGGTGCGGTGGGCTACTTCGCCAATTGGTAACCGAGAGGTTACCATTGCGATATGGACGTCTTCGGGGCCATCGCTGATCCGATCCGGCGCGAGCTGCTGCTGCGGCTCGCGGACGGCCCGGCGCGCGTGGTGGACCTCGCGGCGGAGCACGCGGTGTCGCGCCCGGCGATCAGCAGGCACCTGCGGGTGCTCAGCGAGGCGGGTCTGGTGCGGGGGACCGACGAGGGCCGCGAGCGGCGCTACGTGCTCGATCCCGGCCCGTTGGAGCAGGTGAGCGAGCTGCTGGCGGCGCTCACCCCGCGCCGGGCGCCGGTCTCCGCCGTGCACCTCGACGCGCTGGGCACCGAGGTGCGCAGGGCCGCCCGGGACCGCCGTCGGGGGACGTCCGCCTCAGGCACTACCGCGAACGCGAAGGAGCAGAGCGCATGAACCTGACCGGAACCCTGGAGGACGACGGCCGGACCCTGGTGCTGGTGCGCCGGTTCGGTGTGCCGATCGACGACGTGTGGGCGAGCGTGACCGAGTCGGACCGCCTGGCCCGCTGGTTCGGCACCTGGACCGGCGACCCGACCAGCGGCACCGTGCTGGTGACCATGAACGCGGAGGCCGAGCCTGGCGCACCGGCGCCGTTCCGCGTCGACGCGTGCGAGCCGCCGCGACTGCTCGCGGTGAGCGCCGAGGACGAGTTCGGCAACTGGCGGCTCAGCGCCGAGCTCGCGGAGGTCGACGGCGGCACCACGCTGACCCTGCGGCAGAAGGAGCTCGACCCAAAGATGCTGCCCGAGACGGGCCCGGGCTGGGAGTGGTACCTGGACCGTCTTGCCGCGGCGATCGAGGGCGGCGAGCCGCCGTCGCTCGCCGACTTCGACACGGACTACCTGCCGCTCGGCCCGGGCTACGCGGTGCTGGCGCAGTAGGTCGACGGGCTCACCAGTGGGTCGGGCCCGAGCCGTCGTCCCGGTGGGCGAGCGTGGCGAGCGCGTCCTTCCAGTGCCCCTCGGACGCGGTCGCGTGCTGCGCGGTGTCGATGTTCTCCTGGGTCACGGTGACGCGGGTGCCGCCGTCGTCGGGCGTGAGCTCGATGCGGATCTCGTGGTAGTTCTCGGGGACGTCCGCGAGGCCGCTGAGCGGCGCGAAGTGCGTGAAGTGCAGCAGGTGCGGCCGGTCGACGGCGATGACCGTGCCCTTGTCGGCGAAGACCCGGCCGAAGAAGTGCCCCTCGAAGACGATCGGGCTGCCCGGCTGGTAGTCCGTCTCGACGTTCGCGCCCAGCATCCACCGCGCCCCCGGGTGGGTCAGCTCGGCCCAGACCCGCCCGGGCGGCTCGGCGATGTGGGTGCTCGCCGTGGCGGTGTGACGCGGGGTCTCGATGCTCATCGCTGTCCTCCGTGGTGGTTCTCGGATCTGACCGTAGCGTGTCGGCCGGCATCCCTATCGTGCCCGGGAATCGGCGGGGCGCATGACGGGATCGCGGGAACGAGCAGGACCACGCCGGGCGACCAGTCCTCGGCGGGCGGGGGCCGATCCTTTGACAGGAGCGGTCCTGGCCCGGCCGAGGGTGATCGACCCGCGAGTCTACGGCTGTCCGTTGCCCCAGAACTGGTCCTCGGCGGCCTGGTCCTCGCTGACGAGCCAGACCTCGGCGATCTGGTCTCCCGCGACCCGGAAGACGTCGACACCGTGCTGGTCGAGGTCGGGCTGGTCGGCTCGCGAGGCGGTGAACCGCACGGTGGTCGAGACCAGGGCCCCGGCGTCGGCCACGGACTGCGTGGTCAGTACAAACGTCCCACCGCTGAGCTCCATGAACCGACCCAGGTGGGCGACGATCGCTTCAGGGCCCACGTGGTCGCCTGAGAGCTGGTTGGAACCGGGCTGGTGCCACACCGCATCGTCGCTCAGCACAGTTCGGAGGGCGGCCATGTCGCCTGCCGCCATGGCGGCGCCGTATCGCGCGATCACATCACTTGCCGACATCATTGCTCCCATCCTCGGGTTACCTGGGACCTCAGCATGCGGACGGAGAGGCGGTTACCTCAACGTGACCACGAAGGAGCCCGGGACGCGGCAGTGGACCGTCTTCTCGGCCAGCTGTCCGTCCCGCGAGTCCCTCGCACGGATCGCCAACAAGTGGACGGCGATGATCGTCATCCTTCTGCACGGCGCTCCGCTCCGCTTCTCGGAGTTGCACGCGCAGGTGGGCGGAATCACCAAGAAGGTGCTGATCGACACGCTGCGTGCTCTCGAACGGGACGGCATGGTCGAGCGCTTCCGTGACGCTGACGACGCGGCGCGCTACCGGCTCACCCGGCTCGGCCGGACCCTCCACGAGCCGCTGCTCGCCCTGGAGGTCTGGGCCGAAGCACACGTCGGGGAGGTGCTGGAGGCCCAGTCCCGGTACGACAGCGTGCTCGACGACCAGATCCTGACGAACCTGGGTCCGGCCGACGCCGCGGGGCGGCTGCCTCCGTCCTGAAGCGGCGGCACGGCGGCCCGAAAGGGTGACGCCGGCCGTCGTTCAGGCGGTCCGCGGATGGGTCCCGCTGTATCGCTCGAACTCCGCGATGCGGGCGTCACATAGCTGCGAGAAGTAGTCTCGCGCGGTGAACCAGAGCGAGGCCGATACGCGGCTCAACGCGATCATGACGGCCGCGGCCCGGCGGGTACTGGAACCGGGCAGCGGCGCCTACGAGATCGGTGTCGAGACGTGCGGGCTGATCCTCGACGAGGTGATCGATACGGCCGAGAACGGTGGGGTCGCGTACGGGGTGTGGGCGGAGCTGACCGACGTCGCCTCGTCGCCCTGGACGGGGGCACACGCGTGGTGCGTCGCGCTGACCGGGCTTGCGTCCAGGGAATGGCTGAGCGTCGATACGGCCGACGGCCTGGCCATGGCGGGTTGCTTCGAGATCTGGCAGGACCCGATGCTGCTGACCACTCGGCTCTTCGAGGACGATGTGCCCGGAGCCTGGCGGACCGAATACTTCTCCTACCTGGAGCGGGTGCTCGGGGACGTGCTCCACGACCTCGCCGGCCAGATCAGGCCCTTCGACCTCGCGACCTCGGCGAGCTACGTGGAGCATGCTGAGTACGGCCTGGCGCTGGAGCACGTCACCTATGCGGTCAGCGAGCTCGAGCCGTCGATCAGCGAGGAGGCGCGGCGACTGCTGACACACCTGGCCCGACTGTTGGGCAGCGACACCGCGATGCGAGACCTCTCCCGGGTACCGGAGTCGCGGGGGACGGTCTTCTAGTTGTTGAGCGCCCGCTGGCTCAGCACCGATCCTTCCCGGGACTGCTCGACCGCCCCGGTGTTGCGCAGGAACACGATGATCCAGCTGAAGATCAGCACCGCCGCGACCAGCTCGACCGCCGTCAGGTTGTAGTACCCGGTGACGAAGAAGATCACCAGCACCACGATGACGGCGACGTAGACGTAGCCGAGCAGCACGAACACCCGCGGCATCGAGGGCAGCAGCCGACGCAAGCGTGCGACCAGCACGACATAGACGACGACCATCCCGCTCGCGGCCGTGGTGTGCACGGCGAAGAAGTCGTCGACGGGGAAGATCCCCACGCAGGCCAGCAGCACGCCGATGAGGATGAGCGCCGTCCGGACCCGACGGCGTCCCCGTGCCTCTCGGTGCGTGGAGTGCGGGAGGTAGGCGGTCGCGTAGTGCGCGATGGTCGTCACCATGGCGCCGGCGATGATCAGCGTCAGGTTGAACGCCAGCGCCGAGACGTCGTCGCTCATGCCCAGGGCACTGAGGTTCATCTGCCACCAGAGCGGGTCGGTGGCGCTGAGCATGCTGGCGAGCACGCCGACCGCCAGGAACACCGCCAGGACCAGCGCGAGCATCATCGGCGTCAGGTTCACGGCGGAGAGGAACACCAGGTAGGCGGTTACGGCCAGGGTGACCCCGCCCAGCACGGCGGCCGACGTCGAGTATGCGGTCGCGCCGATGAGGCTCCGGCTCACGACCGACGCGGCGCCGATCCAGCCGAGCAGGGCGATGACGCCGTGTGCCAGGGACAGGGCCGCGATGTCGAACCAGCGCAGTCGCGGACGGGCGTCGTCGTCCGCCTTCTCGCGTCGGGCCTGGCTGCGCCGCAGGGCGCAGCCGAGGAGGAACGCGACGACGCCGACGAACGCGCCGCCGAGGGCTGCGAAGTCGCCGATCGAGCCGCGGCCGGCGATCGGCACGTCCTGGCCCCAGAAGACGACGAGTCCTACGAGGGTTCCCAGCACGAAGGCGCCCGCGCCGACCAGGAGGGCCGTCGACTCGCGCGACTCCGTACTGTCGACGGGGCGACGGAAGATCCGGGGGAGGGGTGTCGGATCGCTCATGTCGGTTCTCCTTGCGTGCCTGCCGCCGGGCTCAAGAACCAACATCGCCGAAACGCGGGGAGTCGACGTCACCCGAACAGGATGATTGGCCGGCACCCTGTACTCGGTCGGCCCAGGGCAAGTGGTGGCGACATCCCTCGACACGGGTGTCAGTCAGGATGGCTACTGTCCGTGCCATGGATGCGGAGACGTTCTGGCTGGTGGTCGATGAGATCCGGGGCCGGGCAGAAGCCGTGGGTACCCAGCGTGAGGCGGCGTTGTCGGATTGTGTCGTCGATGTGCTGGCCGGGCGCCTGGACGCTCAAGGGATCGTCGCTTTCAACGGTGTGGCCTCAGCGTTCGCCCATCAGGCGGACACGTTGGCGATGGCAGCGGCGATGTTCCTGATCGAGGGGTATGTCAGCGACGACACGTTCATGGACTTCCGTGACGGGGTGATCCTCCTGGGCAGGAGGACGTTCGAGGCGGCGCTGACTGATCCGGACTCGCTCGTCGACCACCCGATCGTGGCCGGCGCGACTGCCTCGGCTCGTGGTGCCGGGCTGCGTCGGGAGGTCTCGTTCGAGTCGATCGTGTCGTCTGCCGTCGATGCCTGGGTACGCGTCACGGGTGCTGAGGACGAGGACGATTTCTGGGTGGCTGGGTCTGAGCCCGAGCACGAAGCTCGAGCCGCACAGGTCGCACCAGCGCAATCGGATGAGCCATGGGACGTCAGCGATGCAGACGAGATCCGTCGACGACTGCCTCGCTTGGCAGAAGTGTTCGCCGAACGACTCAGGCCCAGAATGCCGGCGGCCCGCCTTCCCTAACGGACGGCTCGTTCTTGCGAGGCGCTGTTCTGATCCGTTGTGCCTGCCGCTGGCCGTTCCGCGGCCGCCTCGCGAGCGCCGCATAGCCTTGCGCCGTGGCTCTCTACCTGGTCCGGCACGGCCGCCCGATCATCGACCCGGCTGTCCCGGCATCGACATGGGTCCTGGACCCGGAGCACGAGCACCAGGTGGCGGACCTGGCGTCGCGGGCGCCGTGGTCGGCCGACGCCGTCTGGTTCACCTCGCCCGAGCCGAAAGCGCAACGCACCGCGCTCCTGCTGGCCGGGCGGGAGGTGCCGGTAGTCGAAGACCTCAGGGAGCACGACCGCATCGGCAACGGATGGGTGCCGAACTTCGCGGACGTCGTCCGCGAAGCATTCGCGACCCCACACACCGAGGTGCGTCCGGGCTGGGAGCCGATCAGCCGGACGCGGTCACGGGTGGTCGACGCGGTGCGGCAGATCGTGGTGGAGCATCCTGGGCGCGACGTCGTCCTGGTCGGCCACGGGACGGCGTGGACGCTGCTGGCCGCCGAGCTCACCGGGACCGAACCGGACCTGGAGAGGTGGGGGACCCTGGCGATGCCGGACGTGATCACCGTGGGCGAGGCGACGCGTGGTGGGTAGCTAACGGGTCCGAGCCACCGAGGTCTGCAGGCGCCCCTTGAATGCACCCAGCACCGGCTGCCCAGGTCGCGCGTCGAGGATCGCGAAGGTGACGTGTTCGAACCTCGGCCGCTCGGCCAGCGCTTCCGCGAAGGCAGAGGCGACCTCTGCCGCGTCGTTGCCGAACACCCCGCAGCCCCACGCGCCCAGGACGATGCGGCGGCTGCCGTGGGCTGCAGCGACGTCGAGCACGCGGGCCGCCCTGCGGACCAGCGTCGCGGTGACCGCGCGCGCGTCGTCGGGCTGGTTGCGCTCGATCGCGGCCCGGTTCGGTGCGGCCGCCGTCAGGAACGTGACGGGGTGCGGCTCGGCGAGCAGGGCGCCGTCGTCGTCCCGGAAGACCGGGACGTCGGGGGAGACGATGACCCGGTCGCTGTAGAGCAGGGACGTCTCCCGCCGGTGGTGCTCGTAGAACTCGGGGACGACGGTCTGGGTCGCGTGCAGCGCCGAGCTGCGCGCGATCGCCTCCTCCTGGGCCTGCGCGCCGTTGAGGAACCCGCCGCCCGGGTTGCGCGCCGAGGCGAAGACCAGGCACGCGGTGCCCGGGCCGAGGCGCCGCGCGGCGGCGAGGCTCGACTCGTCGCGCACCTCGACCGTGGTGGCGCCGGACCAGGGCGCGCCCTCGGCCAGCGGTGCGTCCGGGAGGATCAGGCGCGTCCCGGCGACGGCGGCGGCGACCTGGTCGGCTATGTCGACGCGCCGCCCGTGTGCGCTGTAGCTTCCGGCGCGGACGGCGTCCATGGTCTCGGCCGCGAGGGCGCGGAACCGGTCCCGGTTCCTGTTCGACGAGGTCACGGCGGCAATACTGGCCGCTGGAATCGTGGCCGGTCAATCGAGATGATCCGCGAGACGAGGAGGTGCGCTTCTACCCAGTCATTGGGCCCGAAATCGCGCTGGTTCCGGGCCTAGTCGCTGGGTAGAAGCGCACCTCGCCGGCCGGGCGGGCACCGCCACCCTGGCATCATGGCCGCATGGCATGGTGGCGCAGGAAGCCCAAGGGCACGGACGACGTCCGCCCGCCCAGCGACGAGGAGACGGCGGACCTCATGCGCCGGCTCGCGGACGAGTTCGTGCTGAACTCCCGTGCCGCCGACCTCTTCGACTACACCGTCGAGTCGATCACGGCGCTCGAGGTCCTCATCGGCACCCTGCTGGAGTCGGCGTCGCCCGCCGACCTCGACAAGGGTTTCAGCCTCGGCATGGGCGCCTACGTCGGCGAGGTGATCGTGCGCCACGGCACCGGCGCGCGGTGGTCCTACGACGCCGAGCAGCGCGCCGCCGTGGTGCAGGGTGCTGAGTTCGCCGCCTACCCGGTCTTCAAGGTGTCCAAGCGCTTCACCCTCGGTCCGCAGCACTCCCTGGTCCAGTTCGTCCGCGCGGCGATCGACGACGAGATGCCTCCCGAGGCCCGCGAGCTCCCCTGAACCTGTCGCTCGAAAACCTCCAGCCCAAGGTGTTGACACCCCGCCCGAACCGCCCCTAATGTCCTCGCTCATACGTAAGAGCAACCCTTCGCACCGTTGCGGGCCACTGCTCATACGTATGAGCATCGCCTCACCAGCGATCGATCCACCTCGACGAAGCGGAAGGGATCTGGCATGGGACACGCACGATCGTTCGGACGGCGCGTTTCAGCGCTGGTCGTCTCACTCGTCCTGCTCACCTCGGCCTGCGCGGGCGGCTCGCCGTCCGGCGACGGGACCGCCGGCGGGCGCGACGACACGATGATCTACGGCAAGACGGACGGCGGCACCACGTTCGTCCACAACTACAACGTGGTCGGTCCCGCGGTCGACAAGGCACCCAACATGGAGCTGGTCTACGAGCCGCTCATGCGGATCGACTACAGCAACGGCGCGGTGGTCGAGCCGTGGCTCGCGGAGAGCTGGGAGTTCGACGACGCCGGCACCACCCTCACGGTCCACCTGCGCGACGGCGTCACCTTTTCGGACGGCGAGCCCTTCACGGCCGACGACGCCGTCTTCTCGCTGAACCTGCCGATCGAGCAGCCGGAGTTCTCGATCGCGGGCGTCACCTACGAGAAGGCCGAGAAGGTCGACGACCTGACGCTCACGGTCACGTTCGCCGCGCCGTCGTTCGCCACGGTCAAGCAGTTCGCCAACATCCTGCTGCCGATGGTGCCCGAGCACGTCTGGCGCGACCAGGACCTCAACACCTGGACCAACCCCGAGCCTGTCGGGACCGGCCCGTTCACCCTGGCCGAGTTCAAGCCGCAGCAGGTCACCCTCACCGCGCGCGACGACTACTGGGGCGGCGAGCTGCCGATGTCGACCTACAAGATCATCCCGACCAGCGCGGACGCCGCCAAGGCGCAGCTGCTGCGCGGGGACATCGACATCGCGCAGGGCTCCTGGGCCAACGGCGAGCAGGAGTACACGGCCAAGGACCCAGAGCACAACCTGTACCAGCTCTACCCGAACGGCGGCGCGATGTCGGCGATGTTCAACGCCGGCCGGCCCCCGTTCGACGACGTCCACGTGCGCCGCGCGCTGGCCATGACCGTGGACCGCACCGCCATCACGACCACTCTGCAGCGACCCGACACCGAGTCCGGCCCGACCGGGCTGAACGCGACGGTCTACGCCGACTGGATCAACCCCGAGCTCGCCGACCCGTGGCCCGTCGACGTCGAGGCCGCGAAGGCCGAGCTGGCCGACGGCGGCTGGACCGTGCAGGACGGCGCCCTGGTCAAGGACGGCGAGAGCTACAAGCCCACCATCCTGTTCAACAACGACTGGGCCTGGGGCAGCTACGCCGACATCATGATCAACGGCTGGCGCGACTCGCTCGGGATCGAGGTCGAGCCCGCCGGGCAGCCCACCGCCGGCTACTACGACGCGATGAACCTGGGTGACTTCGACATCACCGCGGCGTCCACGGGCGGGGCCGGCGTCTACGGCGTCTACGGCTTCCTGGACAGCGACTTCGTGGTGCCGGTGGGGGAGTCGGCCACGCTCAACCAGGGCCGCTGGTCCAACGCCGAGGCCGACGAGATCATCGCCGCGATGGAGAGCACGGACGACGAGGCCGAGCTCAAGGAGCTGGGCCTGCGGATGCAGGACCTCGTGGTCGACGAGGTGCCGTTCAGCCCGCTGTACGACAACTTCTACTTCGTCGAGATCAACGCGAAGCGCTGGTCGGGCTGGCCCACGCCGGACAACTTCGACCACATCCCGTTCGTCGGCATGGGGCCGGACCTCATCCTCACGATGCTCGACCTCGAGCCGGCGGAGGACTGACCATGACGACGACGGAGGCGCTGGCCCCGGTTCGCCCGGCGTCGGGCGGCCGGCCCACCACGGTGCGGGCCGTGCGCCGCTGGGGGTTTCTGTTGCGCCGGCTCGGCTTCTACACCGCCGCCGCGGCCGCCGCGATCGTGCTCAACTTCCTGCTGCCGCGCCTCATGCCGGGCGACCCGTCGTCCGCCATCGTGGAGGAGCTGCAGCGGGTCAGCGGGCAGCAGGTGCCGCCGGAGACCCTGGAGAGCATCCGGGCCATCTTCGGCGACCCCGACCAGAACCTCGCCGAGCAGTTCGTGGGGTACCTGGGGCAGCTAGCGCGGTTCGACCTGGGCGTCTCCGTCGTCAACTTTCCCGTCCCCGTGAGCGAGCTGGTGCTCCAGGCGCTCCCGTGGACGCTCCTGCTGGTCGGCACCACGACCGTGCTCGCCTTCGTGCTCGGCACGGGCCTCGGCGTCATCGCGGGGTGGAAGGCCGGTAGCCGGCTCGACTCGATCCTCACGCCGCTGACGGCGTTCCTGTCGTCCGTGCCGTACTTCTGGGTCGCGCTGCTGGCCCTGTGGGTGTTCGGGTTCGTGCTCGGCTGGTTCCCCCTGTCGGGCGGCTACGACGCCAACCTCGCCGAGGGGTTCAACCTGCCGTTCCTCGCCTCGGTCATGCACTACGGGGCGCTGCCCGCCGCGACCATCGTGTTCTCCGCGTTCGGCGGCTGGCTGCTCGGCATGCGGAACATGACCGTCACCACCGTGCGGGAGGACTACGTGCTGCTGGCCCAGGCCAAGGGCCTCTCCCGGGGCCGCGTCATCCTGCGGTACGCCGCCCGCAACGCGATGCTGCCGAGCTTCACCGGCTTCGCGATGGCGCTCGGCGGCGTGATCGGCGGCGCCCTGCTCACCGAGACCGTGTTCAGCTACCCCGGCATCGGCTACCTGCTGTTCGAGTCCCTCAACAAGCGCGACTACCCGATGATGCAGGGGGTCTTCCTGATCGTGACGCTCGCGACCCTGCTCGCCAACCTCCTGGCCGACTCCCTCTACGTGGTGCTCGACCCGCGCATCCGGGAACAGGGGTGAGCGCCATGAGATCCGGACTCCTGAAGGGCTGGAAGGTCCGCGTCGGCCTGTCGGTCATCCTCTTCTTCGTCCTCCTGGCCCTGCTCGGGCCCTGGCTGACGTCGAGCATCCCCGGCCTCGACCCGCGCGCCAACGACCTGACGGCCATCGGCCAGCCGCCGAGCGCCGACCACTGGCTCGGCACCACCCAGTTCGGGCAGGACGTGCTGGCCCAGACCATCGAGGGCGCCCGCGGCTCCCTGTTCGTCGGGTTCCTCTCCGCGGTGATCGGCACGGCGCTCGCAATCCTGGTCGGGCTGCCCGCCGGGTACTTCGGCGGCCGCACCGACTCCTGGCTCAACTTCCTCTCGAACCTGTTCATCGTGATGCCGGTGCTGCCGCTGATCCTCATCGTCGCCGGTTACATGCAGGGCACGGGGCTGTGGGTCATCGCGCTGATCATCGGGTTCTTCGGCTGGTCGGGCGGTGCCCGCACCATCCGGGCGCAGGCCATGAGCGTGAGCAACCGCGACTTCGTGCTCGCGATGCGCACGCTCGGCGAACCGCACCACCGGCTCCTGTTCCACGAGGTGCTGCCGCACCTGACCGGCTGGATCGCCGCCATGTTCCTGTCGGGCGTCATCGGCGGCGTGATGGCCGAGGCAGGCCTCGCGTTCCTCGGCATCTCCGACTCCGGCGCGATCAGCTGGGGCACCATGATCCAGGCCGCCCAGCAGCAGAGCGCCGTGCTGCGCGGCATGTGGTGGTGGTTCGTGCCGCCGGGGCTGTGCATCGCGCTGGTCGCGACGGCCGCGACGCTGGTGAACTTCGGCGTCGACGAGCTGGCCAACCCCAAGCTGCGCACGGTGCGGAGGTCCGTGGTGCGCCGCACCCGGGACCGCGCCAACGAGACCGCCGTAGGGAGCGATGCCTGATGGTCACCCAGATCATGTCCGACACCGACCACGACGACGCCGGCACCACCGCCGCGCGGGAGGCTCCCGGCGACGTCCTCCACGTCACCGGCCTCACCGTCGAGTACGTGACCGACGGCGACCCGGTGCGTGCCTGCGCCGACGTCACCTTCACGCTGCGCCGCGGCGAGATCCTGGGCGTCGCCGGCGAGTCCGGCTCCGGCAAGTCCACCCTGATCACTGCCCTCACGAGGCTGCAGCGGCCGCCCGCCGTCACCACCGCGGGCAGCATCGTCTTCCACCCGCGCGACGGCGGACCCGCGATCGACCTGGTCGCCGCGAGCCCGAAGGCCCTGCGCGCGCTGCGCTGGACCTCCCTGTCGATCGTGCTCCAGAGCGCCATGGACGCCCTCAACCCCGTGATGCGGCTCGGCGCGCAGTTCGCCGACGCGCTGCGCACCCACGACCGGTCCCTGAGCAACGCCGCCGCCTGGGCGCGCGCCGCCGAGCTGCTCGCCACGGTAGGCATCTCCGGGGACCGGGCACGCAGCTACCCGCACGAGCTGTCGGGCGGCATGCGGCAGCGCGCCAGCATCGCGCTGGCGCTCGCGTGCGGTCCGGAGCTGGTGGTCATGGACGAGCCGACGACGGCGGTCGACGTCGTCATGCAGCGGCAGATCCTGGCCCAGGTGCTGCGGCTGCGCCGGACGCTGGGGTTCGCCGTCGTCTTCGTGACGCACGACCTGTCCCTGCTGCTGGAGCTCGCCGACCGCATCGCCATCATGTACGCGGGGCGCATCGTCGAGCTCGGCACAGCGCGGGAGCTGTACGACGACCCCCGCCACCCCTACACGCGCGGGCTGCGGGACTCGTTCCCGCCCCTGCACGCGCCCCTGCAGCGGCTCACCGGGATCCCCGGCACGCCGCCCGACCTGCGCCGTCCGTCGTCGGGCTGCCCGTTCCACCCGCGGTGCGCGGCCCGGTTCGAGGGGTGCGACACGCACCTGCCGGAGCTGGTCACCCTCGGGCGGACGGCGGAGGGCGGGCACGCCGTCGCGTGCCGGCTGCACGAACCGACCGGGAGACCGGACCCGGCACCTGACTCGGCATCCGGGCCGACCAGCGTCGCGTCCGGCTCGGCGTCCCGCCCGGCGTCCGTCCGCACCGAAGGAGGATCGCGATGACCGCGACGACCGTTCCCACGCCGTCCGCGACCGGCGCCGGGGCGCCGTCCGTCCCCGTGCTGGCCGCCGTCGACGTGACCAAGCACTTCGCCGTCCGCTCCGCCGTCGGCGCCCGCTCCGTGGTGCGCGCCGTGGAGGGCGCCACGCTGGACCTGCACCGCGGCCGCGCGGTGGCGCTCGTGGGGGAGTCGGGCAGCGGCAAGACGACGCTCGCGCGGCTGCTCGCCGGCTTCTACGCCCCCACCAGCGGCGAGATCGCCCTGGAGGGCACGCCTGTGCGGCAGCGGCGCGGGCGCGTCGAGCGCGGCTACCACAAGGACGTGCAGCTCATCTTCCAGGACCCGTTCGGGTCGCTGAACCCGCTGCACCGGGTGCGGCACAACCTGGAGCGGCCCCTGAAGCTGCACCACGGGGTGCGCGGCAAGGCGGAGCTGGACCGGCGGGTGCGGGAGCTGCTGGAGCGCGTCGCGCTGACGCCCACCGAGCAGTTCGTGGACAAGTTCCCGCACGAGCTCTCCGGCGGGCAGCGGCAGCGCGTCGTCATCGCCCGGGCGCTCGCCGTCGAACCCAAGGTGCTGCTCGGCGACGAGCCCATCTCGATGCTCGACGTGTCCATCCGCCTGGAGATGCTCAACCTGCTCGACCGGCTGCGCACCGAGGACGGCCTGGCCCTGCTCTACATCACGCACGACATCGCCAGCGCCCGCTACCTCTGCGACGACATCGTGGTGATGTACGCCGGCGAGATGGTCGAGGGCGGGCCCAAGGAGCAGGTCATCGCCGACCCGCAGCACCCGTACACGAGGCTGCTCGTGGAGTCGTCGCCCGACCCGGGCCGGGGCGCGCGCGACCGGGAGGCGGTGTTCGACGCCGACGCCGACGGCCTGGGCGAGCCGCCCAGCCTCATCGACCCGCCGGCCGGCTGCCGGTTCCACCCGCGCTGCCCGTTCGCCATGGACGTGTGTCGCACCCAGGCCCCGCCGCGCGCCGACCTCGGCGAGGGCCGCTGGGCCCGCTGCTGGCTGCACGCCGACCGTACCCTTCCGGAACCCACCCCGGAGCCCACCCAGGAGAACGAGTGACCACCACCCCGCGCCGCGCCCGGGCGCCCCGCCAGTCCGACGTCGCCCGGCTGGCCGGCGTCTCGCAGTCCGCCGTCTCGCGCGTGATCGGCGGGGACACGGACGCCGCCCGCATCCCCGAGGCCACCGTCCGGCGCATCCAGGAGGCCATCAAGGAGCTGGGCTACGTGCCCAACCCGACGGCGCGCAAGCTGCGTACCGGCCGCAACCGCATGCTCGGCGTGCACACCTTCGAGGCGGTGTTCCCGCGGGCGCGCGAGGACTTCTACTTCGAGTTCCTGCTCGGCATCGAGGAGCGGGCCGAGGAGATCGACCACGACCTGGTGCTGTTCACCTCCACGGGCGGCAGCGACGGGCGGCGCCGCGTCTACCGCGACGGCGTCAACCGCCTCAACGTGGCCGACGGCGCGGTGCTGCTCGGCGTCGCCGCCGACCGCGCCGAGCTGGCCCGGCTGGAGGCCGACGGGTACCCGTTCGTGCACATCGGCCGCCGCGAGGTGCCCGGCACCCGCATCACGTGCGTCGTGCCGGACTACGAGTCGGCGGCGGCCGCCATCGTCGACCGCCTCGCCGACCTCGGGCACGAGCGGATCGCCTACCTGAGCGCCGGGATCGACGAGGAGTCGTACGCGGACCGGCGGCGCGGCTACGAGTCCGCCGTCGCGCGGCGCGGGCTGCGGGACAGGTCGCCGGAGCAGCCGGGGCTGGCGGACGGCGCTCTCGACGCCGCCTGGCTCGACGCCGTCGCCGACGGCGCGGTCACCGCCGTCGTCGCCGACGCCGAGTGGCTGGCCAACCCGCTCGCGGAGCGGCTCGCCGAGCGGGGGCTGACCGTGCCGCGCGACGTGTCCGTCGCCGTCCTGGAGGGGGTGGGTGCGGACGCCGCCGTGCACTGGGACTGCCTGCAGATTCCGCGCCGCGAGGTGGGCCGCCTCGCCATCGACACGCTCGTCGGCCTGCTCGACGAGCCCGGCACGCCGGTCGCGGACGTGCTCGTGCCGTGCGTCGTCGTCGAGGGAGAGACCGTGGCCGCGCCGCCGGCCGGACCGCCTGCACCGACGAAGGGGAGCACCGCATGAGCGTGAGCGAGCGCAAGACCGACGTGCTGATCGTGGGCGGCGGCATGGGCGGCGTCGCCGCAGCCCTGACCGCGGCCCGGCTGGGCCGGCGCGTGGTGCTCACCGAGCCCACCGACTGGCTCGGCGGCCAGCTCACGGCGCAGGCCGTGCCGCCCGACGAGCACACCTGGATCGAGGAGCGGTACGCCCCGCCCGGGTACGCCGAGCTGCGCCGCCGCGTCCGCGGCTACTACCGGCGCAACTACCCCCTGACGCCGCGCGCCGCCGCGGACCCCCTGCTCGACCCCGGCCTCGGGATCGTCAGCCACCTCTGTCACGAGCCGCGCGTCGCCGCCGCCGTCCTGGAGGAGATGATCGCGCCCTGGCGTGCCGGCGGGCAGATCGAGCTGCTGCTGTGCCACGAGCCGGTCGCCGCCCACACCTCCGGCGACGAGGTCGACGCCGTCACCCTGCGCGACACGCGCACCGGCACCGAGACGACCGTCCAGGCCGCCTACGTCGTGGACGCCACCGAGCTCGGCGACCTGCTGGAGCTCGCCGACGTCGAGCACGTCATCGGCGCCGAGGGACAGGACCAGACCGGCGAGCCGCACGCCCCCGCCGTCGCCGACCCCCTCGACCAGCAGGCCATCTCCTGGTGCTTCGCCCTGGAGCACCGGCCCGGCGAGGACCACACCGTCGACCGGCCCGCCGGGTACGACCACTGGCGCACCGCCGTCGCCCCCTTCTGGCCCGGCCCCCAGCTCTCCTTCGACGACGTCGTACCCATCACCCTGCAGCCGCGCACCTCGCGCCTGTTCGAGGCCGACCACGCCCGCAACGCCCACTTCCCGCTGTGGACCTTCCGCCGCGTCCTGGCCCGCGAGAACTTCGCCGACGGCGCCGTCCGCGACGTCACCATCGTCAACTGGCCCCAGATCGACTACTGGGCGGCGCCCCTGCTCGGCCCCGGCGTCGACGACGCCGCCCGCGCGGCGGCGCTCGCGGGCTCTCGGGACCTGTCGTTCTCGTTCCTGCACTGGCTCCAGACCGAGGCGCCCCGGACCGACGGCGGCACCGGCTACCCCGGGCTGCGCCTGCGCCCCGACGTAACAGGCACGCCCGACGGCCTGGCCAAGACCCCGTACATCCGCGAGGCCCGCCGCATCCAGGCCGAGCTCACCGTCACCGAGCAGCACGTGGGCGTGCTCGCCCGGCCCGACGGCGCGGGCAGCGAGATCTTCCCCGACACCGTGGGCCTGGGCCGGTACCGGATCGACCTGCACCCCAGCACCGCCGGCCGCTCCTACGTGGACATCGAGGCGTACCCGTTCCAGGTGCCGCTCGGCGCGCTCGTGCCGGTGCGGGTGGAGAACCTGCTGCCCGCCGGCAAGAACATCGGCACCACGCACATCACCAACGGCTGCTACCGGCTGCACCCCGTGGAGTGGGGCATCGGCGAGGCGGTCGGGGCCCTGGTCGCGTTCTGCCTGGACCGCGGACTGCCGCCGCGCAAGGTACGCAACGACCCCGCCCGGCTGGCCGACTACCAGCGCCTCCTGACCGACACGCTCGGCACCACGCTCGCCTGGCCCGACGACATCCGCACCCACCGCGAGTGAGGGGGAGGTGACCAGAGGCAGGGGACCGAACTCATCGACATCGGTCCGATGACCTGAGATCGGTCAGTCAACCGACCGGTCTCAGTGCAGCCGACCGATCTCATCTGTGCCATGCCTTGTACCAGCTCGACCGCTCGTTCGACGAAGAACGGAGAACCATCGTGCTGCGAAACATCCTCTTCAGGGGGCGCGAGCCCCAGCCCATCAGGCCCGCTCCACCCGTCTCGCGGCCCGCCGCCCGGCCGCCGCGGCGGGGACGGACAGCGGGCCGGCACGCAGTCGCCGCCGCGGCGCTCGCGCTCGTCGTGGCCGGCCTGGGGCTCGCGGTTCCGGCGTCGGGAGCCGTGGGTGCCGCACCCGCCGGCATCGCGCCCGCCGACGTCGAGCGGGCCAAGGTCGCGCCCGCCCCCCTCTCACCTGATGTCGCCTCGCCCGCCGCCGGCCCTGCGCCCGCCGCCGGCCCTGCAGCCGACGCCGCAGCCGACGCCGCCCCCGCCGCCGTCTCCCGCCTCGGCACCGCGGGCAACAAGATCGTGAACGCGTCCGGCACCCCGGTCCAGCTCCGCGGCGTGTCCGTGCTCGCGCCCCGGCACAACGCCGAGTGCCCCGAGTGCAACCCGCGCCCGATCTCCGACGTGATCGACATGACCGTGTCCGACGGCTGGCAGTCCGACGTCGTGCGCCTGCCCGTCACGGTCTGGGGGTCGCTCAGCGTCGAGGACAACGTGGCCCAATACGTGGACCCGTACGTGCAGCAGGCAGTGGACCTGGGCATCTACATCATCGTGGACCTGCACTACGTGTCCGACTACGGCAGCACGGGCGTGCCGCAGTCCACCGTCGCGGAGTTCTGGGACTACGTGGCGCCCCTGTACGCCGACGTGCCGAACGTGATCTACGAGGTGTTCAACGAGCCGGTCGCCCCGGCGAGCTGGGCCACGTGGAAGGCGTACATCCAGCCGGTCGTCGACGAGATCCGGGCGGTCGCGCCGGACACGCTGCTGCTCATGGGCGGCCCGCAGTGGAGCACGTACGTCAACCAGGCGGCGGCCGACCCGATCGCCGGCAACGACATCGCGTACGTCTACCACCTGTACCCCAACCAGGGGGACGCCACGGCGGCGAACCTGGACGCCAAGTTCGGCAACGCGGCCCAGCAGATCCCGGTGATCCTCACCGAGTTCGGCTGGAACCCGCCCGGGGAGTTCTCCGACCCGGTGGTCACCCAGGGCACGACGTCGGGGTGGGGCATCCCGCTGCGTCAGTACCTCGACGCCCGCCCGCACATCAGCTGGACGGCGTGGCTCTTCGACAACTACTGGAAGCCGCAGATGTTCGACCACGACTGGAACCTGCTCGGGGGAGAGCACCAGGGCGCGATGATCAAGGCGTGGCTCGCGGACCAGCCGTACGCCTCCCCGTGCGCGTCCCACGCGGCGGTCGGGGCGACGGCGGTCGCGTCGTCGTCCAACAGCGCCACCAGCGGGGCCGACAAGGCGGTGGACGGCGACTGCACCAACGCCGGCCGCTGGCTGTCGGCGTCGGGCGACACCACGCCCACCCTGACGATCACGCTCGACGCGCCCACCGTCGTCGACCAGGTCGACGTGTACAGCGGGTTCGTGGGCGGGGGATCGGTCAACGTGCTGCGCGACTTCACGGTCGAGGTGCACACGTCCGCCGGGTGGCAGCAGGCCGCCGCCTTCGACGACAACACGCTCGGCCTGGCCAGCGCCCCGGGCCCGGCCGCCGCCGTCGACCAGGTGCGGCTCGTGATCACCGACCCGTCGAACTACACGCCGGACGTCGCCCGGGTGTTCGAGGTCGCGGTCCGGGCCGGCTAGCGGCGGGTGTCAGACGTACAGGTCACCCGAGCGACCTGTACGTCTGACAC